>CAZCLS010000127.1:1275-9036 GCA_964499565.1 uncultured bacterium | reverse complement strand
AGAGACATGTTCCTGGACTAACTGTTCCGCGGCGAAAAACGAGGCGCTGTTCAGTTTGGCGCCGGAGGGGACGCGAATAGTGATGTAGCGAACGGGAAGCCAGGGCGATCCGGGTTGCGTTTCGGGCATAGAGCAATCGGCAAGAGAAACACGGACATCGCCGCCGATTTTACTCAAAGACACCTGGCCGGGGGAAAAGGAATAATCGATGGTAATGAGTTCCGCCGATGCAACGGAAACAAAAGAAACGAACAGGAGCGTAAAAAAAACCGAATAAATCTTCATAGAATAATCCTTATATAGTTAAAGAATTATAGCATTTTTTTTACGGTAACACAAAGTAAATAACAGATTTGGATTCAGTATTGACAATGTGTGCTAATGTTGATACTATTCAGAATCAGTATGTAATTGAAATACAAAGAGTTTAATGAATTTCAGGATAGACCATCAAGATACGGGAAGCAAGGCCAGGGCGGGAGTATTACAGACGCCGCACGGGGAGGTTCACACACCGGTATTCATGCCGGTGGGCACGCGTGGAGCGGTAAAAACACTCACTCCGCGGGTTGTGCTGGAGCTTGGGACCGAGATACTGTTAGGCAACACGTATCATCTGCTGACAAGGCCGGGGCCGGATATAATAGCCGCGGCAGGCGGATTGCACCGGTTCATGGCTTGGGACAGGCCGATACTTACCGATAGCGGGGGATTCCAGGTTTACAGTCTGGCGGGCTTGCGCAATATAACGGATGAAGGCGCGCTGTTTAACAGTCATATAGACGGACAAAAGCTGTTTATCGGTCCGCATGAATCAATGGAGATACAGCAGAAGTTAGGGTCTGACATAGCGATGGTATTCGATGAATGCCCGCCATCGACAGCGGACAAGGCGGTCATAGAGCAGGCCGTAACGCGCAGTATACGCTGGGCCGGCATTTGCTATGAACGCAACCGTGAATTCAACAGTAAAGGACTGCGGCAGCTGCTGTTCGGCATCGTACAGGGAGGAACACTGGACAGCGAGCGGCAGCGCTGCATTGAAGAACTGCTCAAACTGCCATTCGCGGGATACGCGATCGGCGGGCTGGCGGTTGGGGAGGAGAACGAGGAGATGTACCGGATAACCGAGCTATGCTGCAATGCGCTTCCGGAAGACAAACCGCGCTATCTGATGGGAGTCGGCACGCCGGAAGATATCGTGCAGGCGGTGATGCGCGGGGTAGACATGTTTGACTGTGTGCTGCCGACACGCAATGCGCGCAATGGGAGCGCGTTTACCGATACCGGCACGAAACAAATAAAGTCGGGGCGGTACAAAGATGATTTCACGCCGGTACAGGAAGGCTGCGAGTGTTATGCCTGCCGGACATTCAGCAAAGCATATATCCGGCATTTGTTAAATGTCAACGAATCGTTAGGCGGACAGTTACTGACGATTCACAATGTATATTATTATCTGGGCCTGACGCGGGAAATGCGGGAAGCGATCCGACAGGACCGGCTGCAGGAGTTTGCACGCGAGTTTTTCAACAAAAGAAGCTGTACAGCTGTTGCGTAAAGAGGCAGGATGACATATAATATAAAGGGCATACGAAGAACAAGCCCGAGAATATAAAGAACACTATGGCAAAGAAACACAAACATCATGACAACTCACTGGTATCAAACCGCACGGCCCGGCGGAATTATACGATACTGGAAACATTTGAAGCGGGAATAGAGCTGAAAGGAACGGAAGTAAAAGCGCTTCGCGACCATCGGGGTAATCTGACGGATTCATTTGCCAAAGCGGATAATGGCCAGGTATTTCTGTTCAACATGCACATCAGTCCCTATGACAAAGGGAATCGATTCAATCACGATCCATTACGGATGCGGCGGTTATTGCTGCACAAGCGTGAAATCGCGCGGGTAGAAGCATTGACGGAGCGCAAGGGCATGGCGTTGATACCGCTGAAACTGTATCTCAAGCGCGGCAGAGTCAAAGTAGAACTGGCCGTAGCCCAGGGCAAGATGCAATATGACAAACGGGAAGACATAAAGAAACGCGAGCACAATCTTGAAATACAGCGGGCTGTATCAAAAGTAGGCACATAACATTAATCCACTCAGAGTGGTACTAGTATGATACGACTGGAAGCAAGCAGCGGAGATTTTTTCGAAATGGTAAAGAAGCGCGAGCGGAATGCATCCACTCCATCGTTGCGCGCACGCATCGCTGAACTGATAGAAATGGTCAGACAAGATGGTGACAAAACGATATGCGAGTATACCAGGAAGTTTGACGGATATGCATTGACACCCGAGCTGATTCGCATACCGGAAAACGAACAGAAGGCAACGGTAGAAGAAGCGTTGGGACGGGCGATAGCCCAGGCAGCGGAGAACATACGATATTTTCACACGAAACAACTCCGGACCGAATGGCGGACAGAAAATCCGGATGGGGGAACCGTAGGAGAAATATTCAGGCCGGTCGACCGGGCGGGAGTATATGTACCGGGCGGCACCGCGCCGTTGATATCATCGGTATTGATGACAGTAATCCCGGCCCAGGTAGCGGGCGTGCGTGAAATCTGCGTAGCTACGCCGGCCGGACCGGATGGAAGGGTAAACACGGGCATACTGGCGGCATGCCGGGCATGCGGGATAACGGAGATATATAAAGGCCACGGACCTTCTTTGATCGCCGCGATGGCATTCGGCACGGAAACGGTAAAAAGAGTTGATGTGATAGCCGGGCCCGGCAGCGCGGCGGTAACGGAGACCAAACGGCAGGTATATGGATATGTTTCCATAGACCTGATAGCCGGACCGAGTGAAAGCATGATAATCATTGATGACAGCAGCGACCCGGCCTGGGTTGCAGCCGATATACTTTCGCAGGCTGAGCATGCGGGCAGCACGACCTATGTCGTATCATTATCGGGATTAACACTGGACAAGACTGCAGCCCACATCAGTGAGATGCTGAGCACTCGTTTCAAAGAAAAAACAATCCATACAGCTGCATCCGAGCGGTTATTCGGCATACACGTAAAATCACTTGATGAAGCCGCCCGGGTAGCCAACACAATCGCTCCGGAACATTTACAGATCATAACGCGGTTTAACGGTGAGTTGCTGAAGAAAATCAAGCATGCCGGGGCAGTGTTTATCGGGCCATACACGCCGGTACCATTAGGTGATTTTGTAGCCGGACCCAGTCATGTGTTACCGACCGGGGGTGCGGCACGCTACATGAGCGGACTATCGACTGATACATTCATCAAGCGCATGGGAGTAATGGAAAGTACAGAAGCGGCATTTGAAAAGATGGCGGGAACTCTAGCTGAATTCGGCCGGGCGGAACAATTACCGGCACATGAATACACAGCGCTGATCCGAAAAAAACACACCTGATAGAATGAACCGAACGGGAATAGCGGATTATGAAATTGCAGATTATTTATGAAGGCGATCCGATTCTGCGAACCAAAGCCGAAGCGGTCGAAAAAATTACCAGCAAAACACGCAAACTGGTTGAGAATATGTTTGAAACCATGTACGCAGACAACGGGATAGGGCTGGCGGCGCCGCAAATAGCGGTTGGGCAGCGCATAATAGTGATTGACACGCAGACCCGCAAATCAAAACCGATCGCGGTGATCAATCCCGAAATTGTTGTATCGGAAGGCGAGCAGGAGTCAGTGGAAGGCTGTTTGAGTTGTCCGGGAATGTCAGCCGCGGTGAAGCGGGCTGAGCGGGTAAAAGTAACGGGCCTGGATACGAACGGCAGGCATGTCGAATACGACGCTGAAAATCTTTTAGCAATAGTATTTCAGCATGAAATCGACCATCTTGACGGAATCCTGTTTATTGACCGGTTGTCACCGGATGTGCGTGTCAAGGTTGAACAGAGGCGCATCAGGCAAATGTAACATTCAAAAATGAGAGTATAGCATGAGTGGCACTATTCTATTGAAGGATTGCCATGCACTGGCTACGGTTGATGCTGACAATACGGTCCTGTATGATGCCGATATACTGATAGACGGCAATCAGATACGGGCAATCGGGATAGACCTGGATGAAGACGTGGATGAAGTTATTGACTGCCAGGGAAAAGTGGCGTTGCCGGGATTTGTCAATACGCATCATCATCTGTTTCAAGTCCTGACCCGCAATATTCCCGCGGTACAAAACGCCAAACTGTTTGACTGGCTGGTATATTTGTATGAGATTTGGAAGGGAATTAATCCCGAGGCAGTCCGGATCAGTGCGTTGTGCGGGTTAAATGAACTGGTATTGACCGGCTGCACGACATCGGCCGATCACCTGTATCTTTTCCCGCGCGCGACGAGTCCGTTGCTGATAGACGCTGAGATTGCTGCGGCCCGGGAAGTCGGCATACGGTTCAATCCTACGCGTGGAAGTATGAGTCGGGGAACTTCATCCGGCGGATTGCCACCCGACTCGGTAGTACAGGCGGAAGGTACAATTTTGAAGGACAGCATCAGGGTGATTGACACGTATCATGACCCGTCGGAATTTTCGATGCTGCGGATTGCACTGGCACCGTGCTCGCCGTTTAGTGTTAGTCCGGAGCTTTTGCGGGACACCGCGAAATTAGCCCGGGAAAAGGGCGTGAGACTGCATACGCATCTGTGTGAAACGCTGGATGAAGAACGGTATTGCTTAGACACATGCGGTATGCGGCCCTTAGCGTATATGCAAAGTCTGGACTGGCTTGGCAGTGACGTCTGGTTCTGTCATGGCATTTATTTTTCTGATGATGAAATTAAACTGCTGGGTGAAACGGGAACCGGTATTGCCCATTGTCCGGTTTCAAACCTGCGGTTAGGATCGGGGATAGCACCGATTCGCCGGCTGCTGGACGCGGGAGCGAAAGTCGGTCTGGCGGTCGACGGGAGCGCCAGCAATGATTCGTCCAATATGCTTCGCGAAGTACAGACTGCAATGCTGATCCATCGCATAAAGTCGGGTGTAGAATCGATGACTGCTATGGACGCTTTGCGGATAGCGACCCGGGGCGGGGCCGAGGTGCTTGGCCGGGATGATATAGGATCGCTTGAACCGGGCAAAGCGGCTGATATTGCATTGTTTGACATTGAAAGTCTGGCATATGCCGGAGCGCTCAGCGATCCGGTAGCTGCCGTGCTGTTTTGCGGCTATGATCAGCGGGCCTGGCTGACGATGGTGAATGGAGAGATTTTAGTGCGGGATAAGGAGCTGGTACGGTTTGACGAATTGGAACTGATGCATGCATGCAATGATGTGTCGGCGAAGCTGCTTGGTGAGTGATGTATTTTTTATTTACTTACTTCGCTTACGCTCGTTGACGTGGAAGGTATATGATGAAGAATCCGATGGACAGACAGATGGAGAAGCGGATGTCTCAACGGGCCGTGGCAATCGGACGTGAGGGTCTAGTGGCTGCGTTTGGCGAGGTGGTCGAGATGTTGAGTTCTTCGTCGGCCAATGTGCGCCGACTGGCGGCGTCAGCTATGGGAAAGATAGCCTGGTTGGGAGTGGACCAGTCAGCAGCGGTGGCTGCTCTGGCACCTGTGGCGCGCAGTGACCGGCATGCGCAGACACGGCAGTATGCCATCAAGGCACTCAAGGCGTATGGTGCGGCTGCGCGGGAATGTCTGGATGATCTGAGAGACATAGCCGGCAATCCGGCGGAGAAGGATTATATCATGCGAGATGCTGCGTCAGCGGTTGAGTTTATTGAAGAGGCAGTGCGTATTGCTGAGGCAGCAGTGCTGCACCACTGTCAGCGATGCAATAGAGAGGTTACGTCTGACGAGTATGCTCGTTCAGAGCAGGCGTTTCAGCGGGTGTATTGTGACCGGTGTTTTGATGAGATATTCTTGAAACGGCGTAATTTTGAGACACAAGTTGAAATCAACAAGACTATCGAGACACAGGGTGGCACGGTCGTGCAATCAGAGGGTGAGCGTCTAATAGCCGACTGGTTTACTGCGAATGGAATAGCGTATCGTAATGATGCGAAATATCGCATCATAGGGGAGTTTCAGATACGACCTGATTTCTATTTGCCTGAATTGGATGTATACATAGAGTACTGGGGTATGGATACGCCGCAATACAAAATGAGCATGTATAAGAAACAGATGCTTTATCAGCAGGAGGGTAAACGGTTGATATCGGTGTATCCGAAAGACCTGCCGGTATTGGATCAACTGTTAGTCACCAAGTTGCGAATATTCGGGTATAGCCTGGAAACATGAGAAGAAATATGAGCGTCATCACATTCATTCATCATCCCATCAAATTAGCAGAAACGACAAAACTGTTACAGAATAGCCCGAACCGCGAGGTGCTGGCAGGCGGGACGCATCTGGGTGTACATGTGCCGGGCCGGGTGACAGAGTTTGTCGATTTGACTAGAGTCGGTCTGAATTATATCAGGAAAGAAGGAAACGGGTGCAGAATCGGCGCAATGGCAACTATAGCTGGCGTGGCCCGCTCGGTTGCAACCGGGCCGCTTGTGGCTGTGGCAGGTACTATTGCGACGGAGCCGCTGCGGCATATGATTACTGCCGGGGGGAATGTTATGCAGCCGCTGCGCTGGAGCGACCTGCCGGTTCTGCTGAGTGTGCTTGACGCGGAATTCATAGTAAAAGGTAACCGAACACGCCGGTTGACAGCGGACCGATTTTTTGCCAAACAACCCAAGCAGATTTTGAAACCGGGGGAGTTGCTGATTGAGATCGTGGTTCCTGACGTGAAGAAAACCGTGCTTTCCCGCAAAAAGATCGTTCGGGCTCATGATGATATACCGGCATTACACATTGCTGTGGCGTGCGGAATATTCAGGGGCAGACTGAAAAATGTGCGGATCGCGTATGTGGGTCAGAACGCGCTGCCAGTTCGATTGAAAAAAACTGAAAGTATAGTTGAGGATCAAAAGCCTTCAGCAGCGTTGTTTCGAGCTGCAGGCAGGAATGCCGCGGAGGAAATACAGGAAGTGAAAGACATTCGATTCGGCACGGAATATATACGTGAAATGGCAGGTGTATATTGCAGGCGATTACTGCAGGAATGTGCTAAAAAGGCGAAGCGAAAGTAATTACGCAAACGGACTACAAGCAATGAAGATCGAACTGAATATAAACGACAATAAAAAAATAATTGAGTTTGAGCCGGGAGAAAAGCTGCTGGAGACATTGCGTCGCAGCGGGTATACCAGTGTCAAGTTTGGCTGCGGGGAAGGTACATGCGGTTCATGCCTGGTATTAGTGGATGGCAAACCGCGTCTGGCATGCATTACATTCACAGCCCAGATGGCGGGTCGTGCGATAACGACGTTAGAAGGGCTGGGAACATTTGAAAAGCTGCATCCGCTGCAGGAAGCGTTTTTGGCTGAGGGAGCAGTACAATGCGGATATTGCACACCGGGAATGATCTTAGCGGCAAAAGCGCTGCTGGATGAGAATCCGGACCCGACAGAAGAAGACATCAAGGCATACCTGGACGGCAATCGTTGCCGGTGCACGGGGTATGTGGCGATCATACGGGCGATACGCACGGCAGCACAGAAAATTACAAAATAATTTAAACAAAATAATTAGTTATTCTATGCCAATTAGATGCAAACATACACTTCTGCCAATTAATGAACAAGAATTTCATGAACTTGATTACAAGGTTATGAAATATGTATTCCAGGCACACCGGAAATACGGTAGATTTTTTAGTGAATACCATTATAAAAATTTCTTGGTTGAT
>CAZCLS010000127.1:0-1175 GCA_964499565.1 uncultured bacterium | reverse complement strand
GTTGATAATTTACCTTTGAAAGCTATACAGTGGATTAATTTCAATTCACATACAATTGAATTTACCACACTTGAAAAATAATCATTTTGTAGCCAAATTATTTTGTATTTTATGAAAACTAAAACTGTTGGTACATCAGCGATCAAGGTTGACGGGCCAGGCTTGGTGCTCGGGACACGGAAGTATGTGGATGACTATGATATTCTCGGCATGCTTTGCGGTAAAATACTTGCCAGCCCGCACGCGCATGCCCGGATAACCGGGATTGACACATCAGCCGCGGAGAAACTGGCGGGGGTACACGCGGTGCTCTGCTATAAAAATGTGCCGCGCATAGTGCATACCACTGCCGGCCAGGGGTTTCCAGAACCATCACCCTATGACACGTTTATTTTCGATAACAAGGTTCGGTATGTGGGCGACCGTGTTGCGGCGGTAGCGGCGGAAACGGAGGAGATCGCTCTGGAAGCGCTGAAACGCATCAAGGTTGAGTATGATCTGCTGCCGGCGATACTGGATGCCAAAGAGGCAATGCGGGCAGGAGCACCCGTTATTCATGATGAACCTGAAGCATGTGTTGTTATTCCGATTGAATATTATCCCGAAAAAAATATTGCCGCGCATGTGAAGGTTGGGGTAGGGGACATGGACAAAGGTTTTGCCGCGGCGGATGCGACGGTTGAGAGAGAGTATAGGGCCCATTACGCCCAGCATTGCCCGATGGAAACGCATGTGACCTTGTCGTACATTGATGAAGACGGGCGGTTGGTATTGATAACCAGCACGCAGGTACCATTTCACGCGCGCCGGATAGTTGCTCAGGCATTGGATATTCAACTCAAAAACGTGCGGGTGATCAAACCGCGTATCGGCGGGGGATTTGGCAGCAAGCAGGAAGTACTGCTTGAGCAGGTGTGCGCGGCACTGACTCTTGCGTGCGGTAAACCGGTGAAAATGCGGTATACCAGGGAAGAAGACATAGTCAGCGGCCGCACCCGGCATGAACAGTTTGTCACGATCAAACTGGGAGCGAAAAAAGACGGCACATTGACGGCGATTGGTATGAATGTACTCAGCAATACCGGGGCTTATGGCGCGCATGCGCTGACAGTAGCATCAAACTGCGGCAGTAAGACACTCCCGCTCTATCCGTGTGACAATGTTTCGTTCGAAGC
>CAZCLS010000126.1:7159-9064 GCA_964499565.1 uncultured bacterium | reverse complement strand
ACGAAATGAGGAGGAGAAAAATAAAATGCCGTTACGACCCAGCAGACAACTGCTGCGATAAAAAGGGGCACTTGAATTCCACGGCGCAGGTGCATCGGTTAAATTCCTTTAAAAGCAAAAAAGAAGGTCTGGACCAGAATGACTATGTCTAACAGGAACGACTGTTCATGAACATAGTAAAGATCATAATCCATATTTTCATGAATAGCCAGACGGCGGTCGGCGCTGATCTGCCACAAGCCGGTGATGCCGGGTTTGACTTTCAGCCGTTCGCGCTGCAGTTCGTTATACTGTTCTACCAGGAAGGGCATTTCGGGCCTGGGACCGACGAGAGACATAGAACCGGTAAGAACATTAAACAGCTGCGGCAGTTCATCGAAGCTTGAGCGCCTGAGCCAGCGGCCGAAGCGGGTGATACGCGGATCGTTCAGATTTTGGGGAGTCAACTCGTCCCGGCTTTCTTCCTGGAACATTGTTCGAAATTTATACATGCGGAAAATCCGGCCTTGCAGACCGACACGGTTCTGGGCGAAGATAGCAGGCCCGCGCGAGTCGAGTTTGATCAAAAGGGCTATCAGCAGCATGAATGGCATCAGCACAATCAGCAGCAGCACGCTTAAGACACTGTCGAATATGCGTTTGCAGGCCAGGTACAGATACCGTTTCGACGCGACTTTTACCGCGATAACCGGAATGCCGACCATGTCAGACGCGACGGTATGCTGAAAGGCGATTTCATAGACACTGGGGACAAAGCGGAAGGGAACGCGGATAGATGAGCAGCGATTAAAGATAGAAAGAATCTGCCCGGCGGAGCCGCTGGGGATAGCCACCAGGACTTCATTGGCGCCGGATGATTTGAAATGGTCTTCAAGGTTGTCGCCGCCGCCCAGGACCGGCAAGGTGCGCTTAAGTGCGTGGTCGTAGGCTACCCGGGTAGCGTACAGAGCCGGGTTGTCATCGATGAAACCGACCGGGAACAGGCCGAAGCCGGGGAACTGATTCAACCGTTTGGCCACGATCGTGCCGGTCGTACCCGCTCCGTAAATAAGCACGCGCCTGGCTCCGATGCCTTTGGCGTGCAGCAGCTCGAGAATTTTATTGATAATGACTCTGACCACAATCATGGCGGACAGGCTGATGACAAAGGAATAGGTAAAAATCCGGCGCGAAAAAAGCTTTTCACGCGGTTTTTCGCCGGTGTAGGCAAAGGCGATATAATACAACGCCAGGAACAGCAGGCAGGCAATAATGTACCCGATCATGACATGCCGGTACTCCTTCACATGCAGCAGGCTGTTGTCATTACGGTACAAGTTCAGATGCGAAAAAACCATTATGACCATGACACTGATGCCTAAGGCAATCGTAAAGTAGTTGTGCTCGGTGGAAGGCAGGTAATACAGCGACGGTTTCAGTTCCGGGCAGACTTCAGCGACAAGAGGATTCTTATACAGCATATAGATAGTATGCCCGAAATAGAACGCGCAATTGATGATTGCCAGGTCGAAAATGACCCGGGCAAGATTGGTGACAAGTATTAACCATTTATTAGACATAGCCGTTGCCGTATCAGGTTTTCTGTTCCGGGGTTTGCCCGCATTCTTGTAGTTCCTCAGCTTCAACTGCCAGTTTTTTGCGGGTAATATGGGTGCCGGGCATAATCCACAGGAAAAATCCCGCCAGGCTGACACTGTACAGCGCCAGCCGGATCAGTATCACAAAAGCTAAAGCCGGGTTCGGTTCGACCCCGAAGCGTTCCATGGACGTGATGAATGCCAGATCGCCCGTCCCCAGGCCGCTGGGGCTTATGGGCAGAGACATGATCAGGGTGCCGAGAGGAAAAACGACAAAATAAATGTACCAGGGCTGAACCAGACCGAGACCGAGACCGAACAGCCAGGC
>CAZCLS010000126.1:0-7059 GCA_964499565.1 uncultured bacterium | reverse complement strand
ATGTGCACATCCTGGGCCCGGAGCAGAATCTGAATGCGGTGGGTGCCGAACAGCATGACAATCCATTGCAGAGCCAGCCCGTAGATAAAGTACTGCCAGCGCATGGATGCCAGGGTATGCCACATGGTTCCCCAGTCGATTTGCTTGCACAGAACGATAAAGGCGATCAGCGCGCCGGCCAGGATGATTTTGCCCGCGGTCAAAAGCCGCGAAGGAGTAAACATTTTGAACCGGCGCTTCATTGAGCGTCTCCCGGGGCTGAAGCGCTGAAGCAGGTCAGGTCGGCCAGCAATTCTTTTGGCAGGGAGCTGCCCTTGATGGCGATTTCAGCGAACATCAAGGTGCGCAGAGCGGCGCTGAGCCGCAATTCGGAAAGTGACTCCAGAAAACGGCAGATAGCCTGATAGTGCGGGTCATTGCGCCCAATCCGGAATTCACGCCAGCGTGATAACATGGTGCGTGTACGCACGGCCTCTTTCGCCGCTGGTAATTTGCTGAGAGACATAGCGATTATAGTATGCTGATAGATCGGGTCTATCCCGCTGCGCCGGATATTCTGCAGTACTTCCAGTATATTGCCGAAATCGCCGCGCAGCAGCATATCGGCCAACTCCCATTCATTGCGCGCGGCGGAATCGGCGCACACATTCAGAATGTCAGAGGGCGTGATAGTTTCACGCTCGCCCGCGAACAGGCACACTTTTTCAAGTTCGCCGTGCGCGCTGCGCGCGTCGGTGCCGACCAGCTCGGTAAATAATGACTCCGCCGCGGGAGTGAATATTTTACCGTATTTTTCGCGGGCGATCCGCCCCGGATGTTTGACTTCGCCCAGCACGCATTCCACCACCGCGTCGGCCTTATAGAGCGCTTTGGCAAAGCGGGTGCGCTTGTCCAGCGTCGTGAAGGTTAGAATCAGCAGCAGGTCGGGCCGGGGATCCGCGACAACTTTTTCCAGATATGTGGTCAGCGCGTCCAGGTCGGCCTGGCGCAGATCATCGGCATGGCGCACCCACACCAGGCGGAAGCCGCCCAGGAAGGGAACGGTCTCGGCCGCTGAGATAATATCACCGGCATTCACGCCATCGCTGTCGGCGTGCAGGACTTCGAGATTAAAATCTTCCGTGTCGGGCGAAATGAACTCTTTTTTCAGAGCGCTGAAAAGGCTCTCCATGCAGAGCGAGTCTTCGCCTGCCAGAACATACATGGACTGCTGCCGGCGTTCTTTCACGATCTGAAGAAAACCGGCCGGTTGCACTGCCGCTGTTGATGCTTTTTTACTCATAGTCCAGGTTGTTCAGTCTAGTGTGTGTTGCCCGTATCATTGCGCAATCAGAATCATATCCTTTGCCGCGGCAACTTCATCGAGCCGGCCGACCGGTGTTGTTTCGGGAGCCCGGTGCAGGGCATCGGGATCGGTCTCGGCCAATTGAGCAATTTCGCGCAACGCGTCAATAAACGCGTCAAGCGTTTCCTTAGATTCGGTTTCAGTCGGTTCGATCATCAGGGCTTCCTTGACAATCAGGGGGAAGTACATGGTCGGCGAGTGAAAACCGCGGTCGAGCAATGCTTTGGCAATGTCTATCGCGCTGACGCCCTTAGCCGCCTGGCGCGATGCGGAGCAGACGCATTCATGCATGCAGATTCTGTCATACGGGAAATCAAACAGGTCTTTAAGTTTAACGCGGATATAATTAGCGTTCAGGACCGCGTTTTCGCACACCTCGCGCAAACCCGTGGCGCCTAACAGGCGAATATAGGCATACGCGCGCAGCAGAATGCCGAAATTGCCGTAAAAGGGAGCGATATAGCCGATCGAGTCCGGGCGGTCGTAATCGAGCGAATACGTGCCGTCATCGCGTTTGACTACCCGGGATATCGGCAGAAACGGCCGCAGTTTTTCCACGACTCCCACCGCACCCGCGCCGGGCCCGCCGCCGCCGTGCGGCGTGGCAAAGGTTTTGTGCAGGTTCAGGTGGACCACATCGAATCCCAAGTCTCCCGGCCTGATTCGGCCGACTAACGCGTTCAGATTTGCGCCGTCGTAATACATCAGGCCGTCCACCGCGTGGACTTTGTCACACAGGTTCTTGACGTTGCGGTTGAACAGCCCGACGGTATTGGGACTGGTCAGCATCACGCCGGCAACATCATCAGTCAATTCTTTTTTAAACGCGGTGAAATCCATGACGCCGTTCGCATCGCTGGGAATCGTCGTCACGGAATAGCCTGCCACGGCGGCGGTAGCCGGGTTGGTGCCGTGAGCGCTGTCGGGGATAAGGATGCGCGTTTTTTTATTGCCTTTTTTCTTGTGATAGGCGGCGATAATCATAACACCCGTCAATTCGCCGTTGGCGCCGGCCATGGGCTGGGTAGTCACCTCGGCCATGCCGGTGATTTCGGCCAGCATCTGGTCCGATTCATACAGCACTTTCAGGGCGCCCTGGATCAATGAACCGCCATGCCGGAGCTGCGGCAGCAGCGGGTGCAGATCAGCAAATCCTTCCAGGCGCGCAACGGTTTCACACACTTTGGGATTGTATTTCATCGTGCATGACCCGAGCGGATAGAAGTGAGTATCGACTGAATAATTCAGTTTGGACAGCAAAGTATAATGGCGCACGGCGTCCAGCTCGGATACTTCCGGCAATTCGGGCGTCGCGGACCTGAGAAGCGAAGGCGGAAAGGTGGCCTTGTGCGGCACGGTCGGTTCCGGCAGACGGACGCCGCGGCGTCCCGGTTTTGATAGTTCATATATAAGTTTCATATTGGTCTCTGGCGAATAAAGCTAAATAACGGATTCCAGCGCGATGGCTAAGCGGTCGATTTCCTCTTTCGTCCGTTTTTCGGTAACGGCGACCAGCAGGACATTGTCCATACCGGGATAATATCTGCTCATGGGAAATCCAGCCGCGAAACCGCGGTCGATCAGCTCGCTGATAACATCGCTGGCGTCACGCGGCAGGGTGATACAGAATTCATTAAAGAAATAGGCCCGGAAGGTGCGGGTTACGCCTGGAACAGCGGTTAATTTCTGGTAAGCGTAACTGGCATTATCGGCGCACAAATCGGCTATTTCACGAATACCCTGTTTACCGAGCAAAGCCATGAAGATTGTCGCGGCGACGGCGCACAGGTTTTGATTCGTGCAGATGTTGGATGTCGCCTTTTCGCGCCGGATATGCTGTTCGCGAGCCTGCAGCGTGAGAACAAATCCGCGCCGGCCTTTGGTGTCATGCGTCATGCCGCAGATACGGCCCGGCATTTTGCGCGCGTGCTTTTTCAGCGTGGTCATGAAACCCAGGTACGGCCCGCCGAAGCTCAGGGGCAGTCCCAGGCTCTGGCCTTCTCCGACGACGATGTCGGCTCCCATTTCTCCCGGCGTTTTCAGTATGCCCAGCGAGATAGGATAGACCGACTGAATCATTAAAGCGCCGGCGGTATGGGCTGCTTCGGCAATGTCGCTGAAATCATCGATACAGCCGAAGAAGTTTGGATTCTGGACAATCACCCCCGCGACACTGTTATCCAGAACCTGTCCTAAGGCATCCCGGTCTACCTGACCGTTGGCCGTAGGCAGTTCTTTGAACGTTATGTCAAGATTGGCGGCATAACTGTACAGCATTTTACGGTAAATCGGGTTCACACCCTGAGCGATAACAAAAACCGAACGCTTGGTTATGCGGGCGGCCATCATCATGGCTTCGTAAATAGCCGTACCGCCTTCATACAGAGACGCGTTTGCCACTTCCATACTAGTCAGCCGGCAGATGCCGGTTTGAAATTCGAACGCGGCCTGCAATGTGCCCTGGGCCACTTCGGGTTGATAAGGCGTGTAGCAGGTCGCGAATTCACCGCGGGAGATCAGCGCGTCAACCGCGGCGGGAATATAATGGTCGTAGAATCCGCCGCCCAGGAAGCCAACCAGATCATTGCGATTCATACGGGCTGTTTTCTGAATGGATTGCAGAACCTCCATTTCGGACGCCCCCTCGGGAATATTGACATGGCCGCACTGCAGGTCGGCGGGCACGGCGGCGAACAGGTCGTCTATGCTGTCGACGCCGATCGCCGCAAGCATTTCCCGGCGCTCAGCGTCGATCGTGGGAACAAAACTAGTATAGCTCATTATTCCTCCTGCGCGACAAAAGCGCCATATTCCGCGGCGTTCATTAACGCTGACAGCTGGTCTTCAGTGATGCCGGATAAGGTGCACAGCCAGCCGGTGCCGTACGGGTCGGAATTGATACGTTCGGGAGCATCTTCCAGCGCCTCATTAACGCTGGAAATCGTTCCCGCCACGGGCGAATAGACATCGCTGGCGGCTTTAACTGATTCCACCGTAGCAAGTTCCCCATTCTGGCTGACTGCCGTACCGGGCTCGGGCAGTTCGACATAGGTGATGTCGCCTAACTGTTCCTGGGCGTGGTCCGTGATGCCTACCGTAGCGGTTTGGCCTTCAACCCTGATCCATTCATGTTCTTTAGTATAATACAACTCGTCTGGGATATTCATTGTCCCTCCTGTTAATGTAATATTACCGATGTGAGTGCTATAGCTTTTAAGCTTGAAATTATAGCAATATTCAGAACAAAAAGCAACGAACCCTGATTGAAATAAACAGGCGTGTTTTGTATAATAGCGAATAGTTTGATAATGATCAGGATACAGAATGACCGCACAGACAGACGTGACAGAAAATATCCGCACAAGGCCGATTTTTATTGCTATCGCCAACCAGAAGGGGGGAGTAGGCAAAACAACGACCGTGCTCAACCTGGGTGCCGCCCTGGCGGCTCAGGGCTATCGGACATTAGTCGTCGACCTGGATTTGCAGGCTAATCTGACCCACTGCCTGGTAGAACCGCCGCGGGATGACCAGCCCAATATGTGCGAGGTGATCCTGGATGAGGTGAGCGTTGCGGATGTGATCGTTTCGACCGACACGCCCAACCTGTTTGTGGCCCCGGCCGGAGAAAGCATGGCGAACCTGGAAATCAACCTGGCGGCCGCTATCGGGCGCGAACAGGCCTTGCGCACCGCCCTGCAGCATGCCGCTGTCAGTGAGTTTGATTTTGTCCTGATGGATAATCCTCCCTGCCTGAGCCTGGTTACGATCAATTCCATGGTCGCCGCGGATTATATCGTCGTGCCGGTCAGTTGTGAATACCTGCCGATGCTGGGATTGAAATGGCTGCTGAAGAGCGTTGAAAAAGTTCGCGCGCGCCTGCATCCGAACCTGAAAATTCTGGGGTACCTGTTAACCATGTATGACCGCCGCGAAGGCATTACGACGGATGTGGAGGAGATTCTGCGGGAACAGTTCGGGGATGAGATGTTTACAACCGTAATCCGGATCAATACCCGGCACAAATCCGCGCCGTCGGAACGCAAAACGATATTCCAGTATGAACATAGCCGGCGTGGCCGGGGAACGGAAGACTTTTCCGCCTTAGCCCGCGAACTGCTGAAACGGCTTAGCTTGCCAGCCCGCCGTTCACGCCGCTCTGCCGGATGACCATAATAACCCAGGAATTGCCATGGCATTGAATAAATCCAAAGTGAAACACAGCCTTTTTGCCGATACACCCGCTAAAGATACCCGCGCGAAGGAACAGCCGCCGGCCGTTGTTCCCGCCGCCGCACCGGGAGAGCAGCCCAAATATGCCACTTTCGATATCAAGCTGTCGATCCTTCTGACTCAAAACCAGCTTGATCAGCTGGAAAAAATGGTAAAAGAAATTATGAAACGGCGGAAGGTGAAGAATGAACGCATTACCAAAAATACCATCTTCCGCTGCCTGGTCGATGTGCTGGCTGTGCTGCCGATCGACCTGGACAACATACCGGACGAAGACGAACTGAGACGGCGCGTGCTGAAAGCTGTCGGCAGGTAACTACTTCTATTCCCAACCCTATGGCTGTATGAGAAAAGAGACTAGAGCATATGTTCAAACCTGCGCTGCCGTTCTTCCCGTAGCAGAACCGGTCGTGGAAATCGGCGCGCTCCAGATTGAAGGTCAGGAAAAATACGCCGACCTGCGTGCCCTGTTTGCCGGAAAAGAATTTATCGGTTGTGACATGCGTGAAGGCCCGGGCGTCGACCGGATTGAAAATCTGCATGGATTGAGCTTTGCCGATGACAGTGTCGGCACACTGATTATGCTTGATACGATGGAACATGTCAAATATCCCTTCAAGGCGATGCAGGAAGTGTACCGGGTGCTGAAACCGGGCGGGATGGTGATCATGACCTCGGTCATGCTGTGTCCGATTCATGCTTATCCATCCGATTACTGGCGCTTCACTCCCGAAGCCTTTAAAGTCCTGCTGGAACAGTTTGCCACGGTTAAGGTGTATGACGACCGTCCGGCCCTTTTTCCCCGTTCGGTCTACGGCATCGGCATAAAAGGTCCGCTGGATACCGAGACTGCCGGGAGCCTGGATGCCCGGGTACGGAAAGATGTGGTCGAACGCTATTTCGGTGAAGAGGCTATCTCGATTATTACCGTGCAGGGAACTATGCAGACCTTCACCCGCAAAAAATCGCGCGGGAAATTCCTGTTTGCCTTGCGGGCCCTGGAAAAGGCGCGCATCCGCTTCAGAAAATTTTTGAAATCATGCTGCCGCTCGCGCTGATACTATGAACGACATACCGGTATCCATAATCCTGCCGCTCTACAACGGTGAAGTATTTATCAGGGAAACCCTGAACTCGATCGCTGCCCAGACATTTCAGGATGCCGAACTGATTATTGTCAATGATGGCAGCACGGATGGTTCCGCGGCACTAATCGAACAGTACTGCACCCGCGTCTCCGTGCCGATTATCCAGCGGCTGTCTCTGCTGCACCAGAGCAACCAGGGAGTTGCCGGGGCGCGCAATCACGGTATTCGTGAAGCCCGCGGGCAGTGGATCGCCTTTATCGACCAGGACGATGTCTGGGAGCGTGAGAAATTAGCCCGGCAGGTTTCCGCTGTCTCGGAGCCTGACGGACCCGGCTGGCACTATACCGCTTTCGCCCGTTTCTATGCTTCCGGTAAACGGGTTGATAAAGAAAA
>CAZCLS010000125.1:5575-9064 GCA_964499565.1 uncultured bacterium | reverse complement strand
CCATTTAAAAGCCATTCATGCCAGAGGCCTTCTTTTTTACCTTTGACGAAGCTGCCTTCGGATTTTTTGGTGGCATTCGTATGCCAGTATGTCCAGGCGCCTTCCATCAAGCCGCTTTTGAACGGGCCTTTAGAAGACATCACGCCGTTAGCATGCCAGGACGTCCAGATACCATCTTCCCTTCCATTTTTGTATGAACCGATAGAGGCTTTGACACCATTTGTATGCCAGACGGTCCACTGACCTGCCGGCAATCCTTTTTCATAAGGGCCTTCAGACGATTTCACGCCGTTGGGATGCCAGAAAGACCAGCTGCCCTGCTGCTTGCCGTCCAGCATCGTACCTTTGACGCGCGGGATACCGTCAGGATAGGTGCGCAGATATTCCTGACTGGCGGCAAACACCAGGCTGATAGCCGCAAGAGTCATACAAATAAAAAAAAGTGGTTTCATCGTGTTGGTCCCGCAATAGTAGATAAGTATGTATACAAAGCAACAATGATAAGTATGATACTATTACCGTCGGGAAGAGTCAAATTAGTCTGCCGATTGATTTTATAAATGATTGCTGAGATAATCCACTGGTTTGGTACATTGGTCTTTTGCAATTCAAGCAGTATTTTCCTATAATCTGGGCTGACAGCAAATTTTAATACAGGACTAACTCTAAGAGAATAAGCATGAGTGATACACACACGCAACGGGAAGAAGGCAGAGAACTGCTGCTTGACTTCAACAAACTGAGCAAAGCAGCGGCCTGCGGTCAGCCGGTGATGCCGGTCGGGGTGCAGGATGCGCGTACAAAAGAACTGCTGATAATCGCCTATGTGAATCAGGCGGCACTGGAACATACGCTGCGCACCGGCAACGCGACATTCTGGAGCACGTCTCGCAATGAGCTCTGGGAAAAAGGAGCTACCTCGGGAGATGTGCTGGCGATACAGGAAATCCGGGTAAACTGTGAACAGAATTCACTGTTGTTTATCGTCGAACCACGGGGGAAAGGCGCCTGTCACACAAAAGACAGCGAAGGCCGGACGCGGAGCGGCTGCTATTACCGTCGTTTGAAAGGCGATGCTCTGGAATTCGTATAGCACATCCGCGATCTGAAATCGAAGCCTGCACAAAAGGGACGGCAGTCCGGAGGAGCTGCCCTACTTGAGCATTGTTTGATTTGTTTAATGGTTGTCGGATCGGCTAAGCCTGCGCGAAAGGGACGGCTGACGCGGTAAAAAAAGATAAGGCCTGAAAGGCCGATGTGTTCCAGCCCGGGGCAACGCCCCGGGTACACTGCCCCTGAATCCCCAAGCCCCGTAAGAGTGGAGTATCTGTACCCGGCATACATTACGTCGCATACATGAAGTCGAAATCTGATATGAAACGTACAGGGAGCGTTGCCCTGTGGGGCGGATAAGCGTATACTAGAGCGTAATCCACAGCCAGGGAGAAAATCGATGCAAACATTTCTATTATCAGGAGCCTATACACGAGAAGCGTTGAAGGAGATCAGCGTGGAGCGCACACAGCAGGCGGTCACGTTGATCAAAAAACTGGGCGGCACGGTTCAAGCGATGTATGTCGTGCTGGGTGATAGTGATTTAATGCTGATCGTCGCGTTGCCGAACATATCGGAAGCGATCAAGGCCTCGGTGGAATTGAACAAGATGACAGGGATAGCGTTCAAAACATCGCCATTAATAGCGGTAGAGGAATTCGACAAATTGATGACTGAATGAGGCGTTGAATTACAGCAAGCGGGAAAGACTGCTGTGACAATAGAATATTTTGGCTTTCTGGGAAAAAACGCCGGTTATGCCGTGCAAATCATTAGCTTGATAATAAATCGAGTCATCTTTTTTCAGGCGCAAGACATCTTTACGGTGAGTGAATTCCAATTCGCCTTCCAGAACCAGGAGATAGGACTGTCCTTTTTTGCGGAACAGGGCCGGTGTAAAGTTCGCGCGTGAATAGACACGTATTTCGGGCAAAAACATTGGTTTGCCGAACTGCGGGTTTATAAGCAGGCTGGTATCATAGGTTTGCCCTTTATCAGTTGTTGATTTGGCCGTCAGGGCGGAAGCACGCAGATGCGAGACCTGGAGGATGGTGGATTTTTCATCCAGGAAATAGGCCAGGGGTAGCTCCAGGGCGGCGGCAATACAGGCCATGGAAGAAAGTGAAGGTGTACTGCGGCCTGATTCGATATGTCCGACCAGGGCTTTGCTCAAGCCGGCCTGGGCGCCGAGATCGGTTTGAATCATCATCTGGCGGTTGCGGGCATAGCGTATACGCCAGGCGATTTTTTCGAGACGGGTAAGATGTTCGGGAGCGCGCGGGGGATGCTCGCGGATACCGCGGGGGTCGTACGTCATTTCCAGCCAGCAGAACAACTCGTCCGTAAAGCCGATAACATATTCGGCATCCTGGGTATAGATTTCCTTGGGACCGCGCGGGAACTGGCCGCGATAGTAGAGCGTATCACCGGGGCCGATTTCATACACGCGGCCGTCATATTCATATCCGATCCGGCCTGAGAGGCCATAAATCACCTGGTCACCCATAATTTCCGTGATATAGGGAGCAAAGGTCGGACGATTCAAGCGGACACGGGCAAAAACCATTTCTTTCATGCCGAAATCAGGGGCGTAGAACTGGGAGTCTTCATAACGCAGTTTGCCGACGCGCTGGGGTGTATACACTAAGTCTTTAGCGCGTTTGATAATAAGGTGCTGGCGTTCGGGTTTATGAGGGAACAATTCTTCCGCATCCACGTTCAACGTGTCAATGATAGATAGCAGAGTGCTGATGGAAGGTTTGGACAATCCGCGTTCAATCATGGAGAGCACATTTTTGGACACGCCGACTTTATCGGCGAGTTGTTGCAGCGTCAAGTTTTTTTTCTGCCGGATGTGCCGCAGCCGGGAAGGAAAATTTCGTAAAACATCTTCATTCATAGTTGTTGTGCCTTGTGTGCCTGGTATCGAGTCTTACAACCGCCTCTATTATACTCTAACGGCCTGATATTCGCAAATTCCGGGAAAATATTGACATTTGGGCAATACTCGTGCTATACTATGGCCGATACAGAAGAAATAAAGTTTAATTCGGCTTGGAAATGAACGTCCTGAGATTGCACAGTGTAGCTGTACTAATTACCCTACTTCTCGTAGTGGTACTGCCACTGCTGCGATCGGCGTCCCGGTAAGCTGTAATTCAGCTGGAACAGATATAAGGCGCCCGAACGCGGATTCGGGCGCCTTTTTTTCTGCAGCGGCAGAAGCGGCTGCATGGATTGACAGACAGATAGTGAAAACGTATAATTATCGCCCAAGCTAAACATTTACGGAAAGGAGTTGCTCATGGCTCGCACAGGTGCTGATGTTGTTGTTGAAGCCTTGATACACGAACATGTTGAGGTTGCCTTCGGTTATCCCGGAGGCGCTATTCTGGATGTGTTCGATAAACTGTACGCCCACACAAAGAACTTCAG
>CAZCLS010000125.1:2279-5475 GCA_964499565.1 uncultured bacterium | reverse complement strand
CATAATTACCTGGTAAAAGATGTAAACGACCTGCCGCGCATCCTGAAGGAAGCGTTTTATCTGGCCCAAGCCGGCCGGCCGGGTCCGGTGCTGGTCGATATACCCAAAGACCTGCAGAAGCAGGAATGTACTGCGCCGTATCCAGACTCCGTCGATCTGGCTTCATATCGTCCTACCTACGAAGGCAATATGAATCAGATCAAGAAGATGGCCAAAGCCATCAAGGAATCCAAACGGCCGGTGGCATATGTGGGCGGCGGAGCGATTACCAGCAATGCCAGCCAGGAACTGTATACCTTCATCAAGAAAACGGGCATACCGATTACAACGACATTGATGGCCATGGGCGCCTATCCCGAGACCGAGCCGGAAAGTCTGATGATGCTGGGAATGCACGGCACACGCTATGCTAATTATGCCGTGCAGGAATGCGACCTTTTGCTGGCGATAGGGGCCCGGTTTGACGACCGTGTAACCGGGAAACTGGATGGATTCGCACCGCACGCGACTATTGTCCACATTGATATAGACCCCACCAGTATCTCGAAGAACAAGTTTGCCCATGTGCCGGTTGTGGGAGATATCAAGGATGTGCTGACGAAGGTGAACAAGATAGTTGAAAAACCTGATATAGAAGAATGGCGGGCGCAGATAGACCGCTGGAAAAAGGAGTATCCGCTCACATTCAAACCGCGGGACAACGAAATTCTGCCGCAGGAAGTTATCTGTGCCGTCAATGATTTGACAAAAGGTGAAGCGATATATGTCACGGATGTTGGTCAGCACCAGATGTGGTCGGCACAGTTCCTGACGTTCACACGGGCGCGCAGCTGGCTGACGTCAGGCGGGTTGGGAACCATGGGATACGGTCTGCCGGCGGCGATTGGCGCCCAGGCGGGAGCGCCGGATACGATCGTCGTTAACATTTGCGGTGACGGCGGATTTCAAATGCTGGCTGAAGAATTAGCAACCGCGTCACTGAATAAATTGCCGGTGATAAGCATTATTATCAACAACAGCTTCCTGGGCATGGTACGGCAATGGCAGGAACTGTTTTACAACAAGCAGTACGCGATGACCAGGCTGAACGACCAAACGGGTATACAGCCGGGAGAAGCGCCGAAGGCGTATGTGCCTGATTTTGTGAAACTGGCGGAAGCCTACGATTGTTTCGGTCAGAGAATCAGCCGCAAAGAAGACATAAAGCCCGCCCTGGAGGCGGCGTTTGAACGGGCCCGGACGGAAAAGAGGCCGAGTGTGCTGGAATTCATCGTGGCCAGCGAGGAAAATGTGTGGCCGATGGTTCCGGCGGGAGCCCGCCTGGATGAAATGATTGACAGTTTAATATAAGGAGTCTGGCATGAAACATACCATATCAATTCTGGTGCGGAATCAGTTCGGCGTGCTTTCCCGGATCGCGGGTTTGTTTTCGGGCCGGGGATATAATATCGACAGTTTGTGCGTGGCGGAGACACACGACCCGGCCTTTTCACTTATGACGATCGTTGCGCATGGTGAAGACTCAATCCTGGAACAGATCAACAAGCAGTTGAACAAGCTGATCGACGTGGTAAAAGTAAATGATTTCCATGAAAAGGAATGTGTCACTCGCGAACTGGCATTGATTAAAGTCAATACAACATCTCAGACCCGGGGAGAGGTTGTTCAGATCGTGAATATATTCCGCGGCAAGGTAATCGATATATCCTCGAAGGCACTGACGGTAGAAATAACAGGGCCGGAAGACAAGATCATGGCAATAATGGATATGCTGCGCCCGTTCGGCATCAAGGAAGTTGCACGCACGGGACGGGTGGCGATGTCACGAAAATAGGAACGTCAGCGGCAGGTAAGGCCGTTAGGCGATGAGAGAAATCTAACGACAATAATTACTATATTCCGCGACAACCGTGGAATGAGACAAACACAAGGAGAGCAAAGATGGCAAAAATGTATTATGAAAAAGACGCGAAACTAGCGGTTCTGAAAGGCAAAACCGTCGGCATTATCGGGTATGGCTCCCAGGGACATGCCCAGGCCCAGAACCTGCGTGACAGCGGCGTCTCCGTGATCGTGTCGGAACTTCCCGGCACGGACAACTACAAACTGGCAAAAAAACATAATTTCGATCCCGTATCGGCCGAAGAACTGGCCCAAAAAGCTGATGTTATTCAGATGCTTGTACCTGACGAACTGCAGGGAATCGTGTATAAATCAGCGATTGCCGCCCACATAAAAAAAGGCAAAACTCTGGTGTTTTCGCATGGCTTCAATATTCACTTCGGCCAGATCGTGCCGCCGGCGAATGTGGATGTCATCATGGTCGCCCCGAAAGGTCCGGGCCACCTGGTTCGCAGTGTGTTTGTGGAAGGCGGTGGAGTGCCGAACCTGATTGCGATATACCAGGATGCCAGCGGCAAAGCCAAAGAAACAGCCTTGGCCTATTCAAAAGGCATCGGCGGAACACGTGCGGGCGTGCTGGAAACGACGTTCGCGGAAGAAACCGAAACAGACTTGTTCGGCGAGCAAGCCGTATTATGCGGCGGCTGCACGGCCTTGATCAAAGCCGGTTTTGAGACGCTGGTGGAAGCCGGGTATCAACCCGAAATCGCTTATTTTGAATGTATGCATGAAATGAAGCTGATCGTCGACCTGCTGTATGAGAAAGGAATAGCCGGCATGCGCGACTCGATCTCCAATACAGCCGAATACGGCGATCTGACCCGCGGTCCCGAGATTATCACGGAAGAGACCAAGGAAACGATGAGAGAGATACTGTCAGACATTCAAACCGGCGCTTTCGCGCGTGAATGGCTGCTGGAAAACCAGGTAAACCGGCCTGTGATGAACGCCCTGCGCCGTCATGACCGTGAGCATCTGATTGAAAAGGTCGGCGCCAAATTGCGCGGCATGATGAGCTGGCTGAAAAAGTAAATACCAACCTGCGGGTAGATGAGATGAATAAACACGTACGCATATTCGACACGACGCTGCGCGACGGGGAGCAGTGTCCCGGAGCGACAATGAATCTGGAAGAGAAGCTGCGGGTTGCCCGCCAGCTTCAGCGGTTGAAGGTGGACGTTATCGAGGCGGGATTCCCGATCGCGTCGAACGACGATTTCGAATCGGTCAAGACGATAGCGAACACAATCCAGGGACCGGAAATCGCGGGATTATGCCGCTGTCTTAAAAAAGA
>CAZCLS010000125.1:0-2179 GCA_964499565.1 uncultured bacterium | reverse complement strand
GTGATCGCCGCCGGAGCTACCACGGTTAACATACCCGACACGGTCGGGTATGCCATGCCGTGGGAATACGGAGCGACGATCGCGTATCTCAAAAAAAACGTTGGTAACATTGACAAAGCAGTTATCAGCACCCATTGCCACAACGACCTGGGCCTGGCCGTGGCGAACTCGCTGGCGGCCGTAAAAAACGGCGCGCGCCAGGTGGAAGTGGCCTTGAACGGACTGGGCGAACGGGCCGGCAACTGCGCGTTGGAGGAGATCGTCATGGCGATCCGGACGCGCGCGGACGAATTAGGCGTCTGCACCAACGTAGACACCCGGGAGATTTACCCGGCCAGCCGGTTAATCAGCCAGATCACGGGTTTTCCGGTCGCGCCCAACAAAGCCGTAATCGGCAGTAACGCGTTCCGGCATGAAGCCGGTATTCATCAGCACGGCATTCTTTCGCACAAATCGACCTATGAGATCATGTCACCGGAAGATGTCGGTATACGTTCGGAAGACATCGGGCACGGGTTAGTGTTAGGCAAGCATTCGGGCCATCATGCCTTCAACAGCAGGCTGGAAGAACTGGGCTATCATCTGAGCCAGGAAGAACTGACCCGGGCTTTGGGCCGGTTCAAGGAAGTCGCTGATAAGAAAAAGAATGTGTATGATGAAGACCTGCATGCGATCGTGGATGACGTGGTAGCGACGGGCCAAAAACCAACGTATATGATTGATTACCTTAGCGTTACAGCCGGTAGTCACCAGATACCAACCGCAACGTTGCGCCTGAAATGCGGCAAACGCGTGATCCAGAAAGCCGCTACCGGAGACGGTCCGGTTGATGCGATCTTTTCAGCGATCAACCAGATGACCCGGGTAAAATGCGTCCTGCTTGATTATTCGATCCGCTCGGTAACCAGCGGCCGGGAAGCGATGGGTGAAGTTACGGTCAAAATTAAGCATAAAGACCATGTTTACACCGGGGTAGGAGCTAGCACGGACGTGATTGAAGCCAGCGCGAAAGCGTACATAAATTGCATCAACCGGATACTTTAATACCTCCGTTTCATCTTCTTGCAATCTAGAATGTGCTATGATGATGGCGCTGTTTTATGGTTTGGCGCGCAATCTGCGTAGCAATATGATGTTTGGAAGAGATGAATCAATTTTCATATCAAAACGGAATAACGAAACTGGTGGCATTACTTGGCCATCCGGTTAAGCATACTGCCTCGCCGGTATTTCAGAATGCCGCACTGCAGGCTTTAGGCATTAATGCCGTGTATGTTCCGTTCGATGTTATCCCGGACAAGCTCGAAAGCGCCGTGACCGGGCTTCAGGCCCTCGGTGCGGTCGGTGCAAATTTTACCGTGCCGCATAAAGAAGCCGCCTATGCTTTGTGTGATGAATGCGCGCCTGAAGCGCATGTCATGAAAGCCGTTAACACGATCCGTTTCGATACCGGCGGCGTTATAGGATATAACACGGATGCCTATGGTATCACAACCGCGTTAGCCGAAGAAGGAATTGCGTTTCATAAAGCGAAAGTCGTTATCCTGGGCGCGGGCGGAGCCGCCAAGGCGATAGTTGCCCAGGCCATGCTGGACGGCGCGGGTGAACTGTTTGTCGTCAACCGAACGATAGAGCGGGCCGAACAGCTGATTCAGCAAATCTCCACGAATTGCCGCGAACTTGTTTCTCATACAAATTTACTGCCGATCTGCCAGGCGATCGGTTATGATGAAATCCGAGGCGCGCTGCGCGACGCGACCATCCTGATCAACGCGACATCGGTAGGCCTGCGCAAAGAAGACCCGCTGTTATTTAATCCCGCCTATATTGACCCTTCTACCTTTGTATACGACACCATATACAATCCTTCCCAGACGCGACTGTTAATTGAAGCTAAAAAAAGCGGCTGCGGCAAGACCGCCAACGGCCTGGGCATGCTGCTGCACCAGGGCGCCCGCTCATTTGAATTATGGTGGGACCGTCCCGCCCCGGTCGGACTGATGCGCAACAAGCTCATGGAACCAAGTTTCATCCGCTCCCCGGCCTCGAAGAAGTACGCCTGATCACGGCGGCATAATAAAACGAAACGCCTATTATAATCCGGAAAAGGGACGTAAGGGACCAAAGGGACCTAACCCAAGTTTACAAGTTATAATGGGAAAATCAACGTAAAATAATC
>CAZCLS010000124.1:0-9158 GCA_964499565.1 uncultured bacterium | reverse complement strand
TCAATCCGCGCCGTTGGCGGGACCAGCTCATTCCCAAATACCCCCTGGCCATTAACCATCAACCATCAACCATCAACCATCAACCATTAACTTATATTTCCCTGATAAACTGAATAGCACTGGCTTTGAAACTTGCATACACGGTTTTGCCACAGCATAAGTCGAGCTGGTCCAGAGAATCAGCGGTGATTATCGCAGTGAGTGGAACACCGATATCAATAGTAACGGTAACACCGGCGCGGCCATTGGCGATATCCTGGATTGTACCCTGGAAAATATTGCGGGCGCTGGTTTCATGCATGTGAGTTGAAAGCGTAATTGCTTCGCCGGGAATCACAATTTCACCGGGGCCCTCAGGCGCGTCGGTCAAGATGGAAAAGACCAGTCCGTGACTGACAAAATGTGAAGCGCCGGGTTTCTGACCGGCATCATGTTTGAGCACACCTGAAAAAAAGTTTCGCAAGCCGAGAAACCGCGCGACAAAGGGCGTCCGGGGATTACGAAACACCTCAGCGGGTGAACCGGTCTGAATAATTAAACCATTTTCCAGGATGCCTATGCGGGTAGCAAGGGAAATAGCTTCTTCATAATCGTGGGTAACATGAACCATTGTATGACCGTTACGATGCAGACGACGCAGGATGGTGCGCATTTCCAGGCGCAAATCAGCATCGAGAGATGTCAACGGTTCATCGAGCAGAAGATAGCGCGGTTCGGTCGCCAGGGCACGGGCAAGAGCTGTTCTCTGGGCTTCACCCCCTGAAAGAGAGCCGGGCATATGATCGAGCAGATGGCTGATACTCATTTCTTCTGCCAGCTGATGAATCCGGTGAGTAATATCCTGATGTGAACGGTGCATGCAGCGCAGGCCATAGGCGATATTATTTCGTACAGACAGGTGAGGGAAAAGTGCCTGGTTTTGAAAAACAAATCCTAACGGTCGGGAGGGAATGGGTACGTTTGTTATATCGATATCATCACACCAGATACGTCCTGCATCCGGCTGGAGCAATCCGGCGATAAGTTCAAGCAGAACCGTTTTCCCGGCGCCGGAAGGGCCCAGCAGGACGAAATAATCATCATTACTGACGCTGAAAGAGACTGAATCGAGCGCGAATGAGCGAAAAGATTTAGATAATTCTTGAATGGTCAGCATGCCGGTTTTTCCCGGATAAGATGCGTAATACAATAAAGAAAATCAAACAAATACAAATAAACAATACACAAACTGAACGGGCGTACGTGATGCCGAACTGGTTGAACCGTTCAAATATCAGAACGGGGGTTGTCATGGGATGATAGGCGATAATGACGATCGCGCCGAATTCGCTCATCCCGCGGGCCCACATCATGACAAGGCCGGAAAGAATAGACCGCCAGGCCAGCGGCAGAGAGATAGTGAAGAACACGCGTGCGCGGGATGCTCCCAGGGTACGGGCGGCTTGTTCCAGGCGTTCGGGTACCATGCTGAATCCGTCACTGGCGGCATTGACTAAAAACGGCAGACTGACAAAAGCCATGGCAACCATAATGCCGGGAGGACTGCTGACGAAATTGATGCCGAAATGTTCACCGGCACGTCCGGCCAGGCTGTTGCGGGAAAGAATCCCGAGCAATGCGATGCCCGCTGCGCTGTGCGGGATTACGACAGGCAGGTTTACCAGCGCTAATACTAATCGTTTCAGGGGAAATTCCTTGCGAGCTAGCAGATAGGCAAATGGAATTACCGCGATGGCAAATATCATGGTAGCCGCCATCGATGTCCACAAAGTAAGCCAGATGCTCTGCTGGACTTCAGAGTCGCGGGCAGCAGAGATGAATTCAACACCGGACGTGGCGAGAAACATGCCTGCCAGCGGGGCGATCAGGAACAGAAGCACCAGCCCTCCCAGCGCGGTACAGAGCAAGGTAAATGGTTCTACCTGGCGGAATCCTCGGGTGTAGCTGGTTTGGGCCATGGTTTCACGAATGGTTTTAATTCAGGTGGTATGTGTTCATAGGTTGATGTCGGCGAAGGAACGATTGAATCCTGACCGTTCTTTGCCATGATTTTCATACCGTTTTCAGGGTCGAGGAGAAATTTCATGAACGCCAGGGCTGCCCTGGAGTTGGGCGCACCGGTTGGTATGGTAACGCCATACACGATCGCTTCGCCTTTTTTTGTGATGGTCGTTCCGGGTGCTGTGCCTGAAACATCAACCGAGGCACTGCTATAGACGGCATTACAAGCCGGATTTTTCAGGTTGATACTGTCGGGCAGCAGCAGTGCCTTGAGATCATGCTGCCCGGCGACTGAGCGGTAGAGGAAGATATAATCAATTTCACCTTCTTCCAGAAGTGCCAGCAGGTCGGTTTCTTTGGGCCGGATATAACGGGTGTCTTTTTTAAGCATTTCGGCAGCCAGGTCTTTCTGCTGATAGAACGATTCCGCCAGTTTAATGGTAAGAACCGCACGATATCCGCATGGATCGGAATTAGGATCGGACCGGCCGAACCTGACATCGGATTTCATAAGAATTCGGTACCAGTTGCCGGTTGTAATTTCCCCGGCATGACGGGAAGTTTTATGATAGACAATGGACAATTCATTCACGGCAAAGGGGATTGACCAGGCGGCATGACGGGGAATCAGGAGAGTGTCGATAACCGATATATCCGCGGACGCGAACACATCGCAGGATTTACCGAGCTCTGAAATTTTACGGGCACAGACGCGACTACCAGCCGCTTCGGATTTCACACGCACTAGAGGATATTTACGTTGAAACGCGACAGAAATCTGCTTGAAGGGAACGGAAAGACTGCCGGCATGGAATATAATCAAATCTCCGGAAACGGTGTTGGAAGTATCCATGGCTTTAAGCATGAGCGGTCCGGTAAGTATTATCAGGAGTAGTGCGATGTTCAGAAGAGAATGAGAACCGGTTTTCATGAAAAGCACCCGAGTTGGCATGACCGTATTTTGATAGAATGCTGATTGCATAACCGGCCAATGACTTTCGGATCGACCTTGTATTCAGAAGCGAGTTGTAAAGCTTGCGAGCATGTTATGGAAGGAGGTGATCCTTTCCGGCTGGATATTTGTTGAAGGGCCCTGAGAATATCATTCATAGTACACGCCGTGTTGACAGATAATAACAATTGAAAAAGTATAGCACAAACAACTGTGGTCGTCAATTAATCCTTGTCCCTTACTGCAGAAAGGTTATTTCCCATCGCAGATTCAGGGATCACTACCGCATTGCAAAACAAAACAAATATTGTTACAATTAACAATTAGGAAATTTTTGTCCGTGATTAACGTGATAAACGCGGTAGACGCCATGAATACGGCTCCGCCAGTTGATTTGACAGCGGTACGAACCATTGTGCAGCCACTGCGGCATGCAGACATGGACGTGCTTATTCCCCTTCTTCAGAAAATTCAGTCACAGTATGGATATCTGCCCCCGGTCGCTCTGCAGGAGGCCAGCCGCTTAACCGGCATACCTGCCAGCCGCATATATGGTGTCGCGACATTTTACGAGCAGTTTCATCTTACTCCGCATGGAAGACATACTATACGCTGCTGCCGTGGAACGGCATGCCATGTCAAAGGTGGTCATGCAATCGCACAGACAGTAAAACGGCTGCTTGCTGTTGAAGAAGGCGAAACGACACCGGACATGCGTTTCACGTTTGAAACAGTGGCCTGCCTGGGTACCTGTTTCCTGGCCCCGGCAATGATGATCAATAACGACTATTTCGGTCTCCTGACTGTTCAGAAGATAAAGGCGATCCTGGAATCTTATACCTGACGGCGATTCCACGGTACCGGTAGAGTTCCGGCATGTAATCCCTGATGTCTGCTTGAGGAAAATGTTTCATGGTATCTGAACGAATTCAATCCCGCGCTGATCTCACCTGTCTCAGGGAATCAATTGTTGAAAAACAGAAACAGTTTTCTTCCCGTGTTTGCATCTGCACAACTGGTTGCCGCGCGCTGGGAGCGCTGAATGTCGTTGCAGCGTTTCGTGACGGTATACGGAAGGCGGGCCTGGAAAACAAGGTTGCCATTGTTGAAGCCGGGTGTATCGGTTTGTGCGCCAGGGCGCCGATGGTTTTGATTGAACCATACAATTATATTTACGGCGGTGTAACACCTGAAGATATCGAAGAAATTATTGAGGTGACACTGCGCAACGGACAGCCGGTGCTCTCGCTGTGTTCAACCTGGAATGGCTCGCCGGCACCCTGCAGAGATGATATTCCTTTTTTCAAAAATCAGACCCGCCTGGTGCTCGCCAACTGTGGACGGATTGATCCGAAGCGAATAGAGGACGCGATAGGCTGTGGTGCATACCAGGCGGCCGCTCAGGTTGTGCATGGCATGACTCCGGAAGCGGTGATAGAAGCGGTAACCGCGTCCGGTCTCCGGGGCCGGGGTGGCGCCGGATTTCCCACCGGACGCAAATGGGGCTTCTGTCGGCAGTCGCCTGGAACGGAGAAATACCTGATCTGCAACGCAGATGAAGGCGATCCGGGGGCGTTCATGGACCGGGCACTTTTAGAAGGCGACCCGCACCGGGTGCTGGAAGGCATGCTGATTGCCGCGTATGCCATTGGCGCGTCGAAAGGGTTCGTGTATGTCCGGGCCGAATATCCGATCGCGGTTGAACATGTAACCGGAGCGATCGAACAGGCGCGTGAGATGGGCATTCTGGGCGAAAATTGCCTTGGGTCGGGTTTTGCCTTTGACATTGAAGTGCGCATGGGAGCCGGGGCGTTTGTGTGCGGCGAAGAAACAGCCTTGATCGGTTCCCTTGAAGGTCGTCGTGGTACGCCTACAACCCGGCCACCGTATCCCGCGGTCAAAGGGTATCATGATAGACCGACCAACATAAATAATGTCGAAACGTTTGCCAATGTTCCGGTTGTTTTAACTTTGTCAGCTGAACGCTACTCGACAATCGGCACGGAAGGCAGTAAAGGCACGAAGATATTTGCCTTAGCGGGTAAAGTGGTGAATACCGGGCTGGTGGAAGTGCCCATGGGAGCAACCTTGCGGGAGATTGTGTTTGATATCGGCGGCGGTATTCCCATGAAACGCAAATTTAAAGCCGCCCAGCTAGGCGGGCCGTCGGGCGGCTGTATTCCGCCACGCTATCTCGACCGCAAACTTGATTATGACAATGTCAAGGAAATCGGCGCGATTATGGGGTCCGGCGGTCTGATCGTGATGGATGAAAACACGTGTATGGTGGACGTGGCGCGCTATTTTCTGGAGTTTGTCCAGTCCGAATCCTGCGGGAAATGTACACCCTGCAGGGTCGGTACCAGGAAAATGCTTGAAATCCTCGAAGCAGTCTGCCGCGGAGAAGCGCGGATTGAAGACCTGGACCGCCTGGAACACTTAGCACTGCATATCAAAAAAGCTTCCTTGTGCGGCCTGGGCCAGACTGCGCCGAATCCCGTGCTTTCCACCCTGAGATATTTCCGGGACGAGTATGAGGAGCATATTATACTGAAAACCTGCCGCGCGGCCGCCTGCGAGGAGCTGGTTCGCGCGCCATGCCAGCATGCCTGTCCCGCCGGAGTGAATGTGCCTGAATATCTTTCCCTGGCTGGAGAAGGCCGTCTGTCGGAGGCGGCTAATGTTATTCGCCGGCGAAATCCGTTTATCGCCGTTTGCGGCCGGGTTTGCGATCATCCCTGTGAAAACCGCTGCCGGCGGGGAGAACTCGATCAACCCCTGGCGATCAGGGCCCTGAAACGCTTCATCGCCGATCATGTATCGGACTACAGCAAGCCCTTGATTTCACCCTTATCAGGTTCGGCAGAGATAGCGATTATCGGCTCCGGTCCTGCCGGGTTGAGCTGCGCGTATTTTCTGGCGTTAATGGGTCGGCGTTCGGTAATATTTGAAGAACAGCCGATTCCCGGCGGTATGCTGGCGATAGGCATTCCGGAATACCGTATGCCCAAAGATATCCTTGAAAAAGAAATAGAATTTATCCTGTCTCATGGCATTGAATTACGCACCGGCAGCAGGATTGACAATGCGGCCGAACTGCTCGACCAGGGATATAAAATGGTCCTGGTTGCTACCGGCGCGCAACACGGGCGCAAAATGGGAATTGAAGGCGAAGACCTTCCTGGAGTCCATGACGCGCTGACGATACTGCGCGATCGTTCACTGGGCAAGCCGGTCCAGTTTAAAAATCAGACCATAGCAATTGTGGGAGGCGGGAATGCAGCGATCGATGTGTCACGGTCGGTATTGCGGGTAGCGGAACCTATCATGGCTATAGACGCCGCAACCTCGGTCCTGCGCTCCGGCGCGGGCATGGTTAAAGTTCTGTATCGCCGCTCGCGAGAGGAAATGCCGGCCTATGAAGAAGAAATAGATGAAGCGCTGAACGAAGGAGTGGAACTGCATTGTTTGACAATTCCGAAACGGATAATCGGCACTGACCGGGTAACCGGCATTGAAGTTTTCAGGGCCAGTCTGGGTGAAGCGGACAACAGTGGACGCCGGCGGCCGGAACCGATTCCCGGCAGCGAATATGTGGTTGACTGTGACGCGGTTATATACGCCATCGGGCAAGTGCCCACGACTGAGCCGTTGATAGGCGTCAGTGCCGTGGAATTCACATCCTGGCACGCGGTGAAAGTCGATCCGCGCAGCATGGCAACCGACAATCCCCGTATATTTGCCGCCGGAGATTGTGTCACGGGTGGTACGACCGTCATAGAAGCGATAGCAACGGGTCAGCGCGCGGCGCGGAATATTGACATCATGCTGGGCGGACATGGCACGCTGCCGCAGGACAGCGGGTTTTCATTCACCAAACCGGACGAGGAGCGCCTGGCGCACGCGCCGGCGCGGGTGATTGAACGGACGATCCCGCTGCGTAAACGCACTCGCGGATTTGCTGAAGTTGTGCTGGGCCTCGATAAGAACCAGGCCCTGGCCGAATCATCCAGATGCCTGCGTTGCGACCTGGAAAAATATTGAGCACAGGTATGAATAGCATTACGATAACTATTAATGGCAGAAATTGCACTGGCCGGACGGGACAGACCATTCTGGAATGCGCCCTGGCGCATGGCATTGAAATACCCAACCTGTGTTACGATCAACGCCTGAAACCATCAGGCTCGTGCCGGCTGTGCCTGGTTGAAGTAGACGGCGCGAAAGACCCGGTTACGGCATGCACATTTGAAATTAAGGACGGAATGGTTGTGCAGACCGAAACGGAAGAGATACGGGAAATCCGTACAACGATCCTGGAACTGCTTTATTATGAACACCGCGGAGTGTGCACAACGTGCAATGAAGACGGCGCCTGCGTTTTACAGAAATATGCTTATGACTACCAGTTGAGCGATGACGTGTTTACGCTTCCCGCCGGAGATCCGCCGCCTGATAATTATACAACCGGCAATGAGGCTATTGTTTATAATCCGTTCAAATGCATCCGGTGCGGGCGCTGCATTAGAATATGTGAAGAAGTCCAGATGGATAATGCCTTGACATTCAAGGACAGGGCCAGCACGGTGGAAGTATCAACCGCGTTTGACATCCCTCTTAATGATTCAACCTGCGAATTATGCGGGCAATGTATCTCGACCTGTCCGACCGGGGCGTTATACGAACGTTACGCCCTGGGGAAAGGACAATGCAAGGACCTTACGCGAATCCGCTCAACCTGCGGATACTGCGGCGTGGGCTGCCAGATAGATTTGAATGTCAATCCCCTTATAAACAGGATGGTACGGATCACGAGCGAGCCGGGATGCATACCGAACGATGGCAACCTGTGTGTCAAAGGCAGGTTCGGTATGGACTTCATTGCCGACCCGAACCGGCTTACAAGTCCGATGATACGAAAGGACGGCGATTTTGAACCGGTATCGTGGAATGAAGCGCTGAACTATATTGCCGGACGGTTGACAGCAATCAAGGCGGAATCAGGACCCGACAGCATCGCGGGCCTTTCATCCGCGAAGTGCACCAACGAAGACAATTATGTTTTTCAGAAATTCATGCGGGCCTGTATCGGTACCAATAATGTCGACCACTGTGCCCGCTTGTGTCATGCTTCCACCGTAGCTGGTTTGGCGCGCGCCTTCGGCAGCGGCGCGATGACCAATTCGATTGACGAAATCAAACATGCTGACTGTATTTTCGTGATCGGTTCGAATACCACCGAAGCCCATCCGGTAATTGGATTATGTATCAAAGAAGCAGCAATGAAAAACGGCGCGAAACTTATCGTGGCCGATCCGCGTACCATCGACCTGGTTAGATTTTCAAGCTTGCATCTTGCTCAGCAACCCGGTTCGGATGTGGCCTTGATCAATGCCATGATGCATGTCATTCTGACGGAGAATCTGCATGACAGCGAATTCATCCGGGCCCGGACGGAAAACTTTGAGGCATTAGCTGAAACGATCAGGGAATGGACACCTGAAATTGCGGAAATAGTAACGACAGTGCCGGCAGACGCCATTCGAGAGGCGGCACGCATCTATGCGACAGCGGAGACGGCTACAATTATTTACAGTATGGGCATTACCCAGCATACCACGGGAACCGATAATGTGCTGTCTCTTGCCAATCTGGCGATGCTGACCGGAAATGTAGGCCGTGAGTCGACCGGTGTTAATCCGCTGCGCGGGCAGAATAATGTTCAGGGTGCCTGCGACCTGGGTGCTCTGCCGAATGTGTATCCGGGATACCAGGACGTGGAAAATCCTGATATTTATGCCAAATTCGAAGCTGCCTGGGAAACCCGCCTGTCGCCGAAGAAAGGGCTGACCGTAATTGAAATGATGCATGCGATTGAAGAAGGTTCAATACGAGCGTTGTACATCATGGGTGAAAATCCCGCCATGTCCGACCCGAATTTGAACCGGACCAGGCGCGCGCTCGACGATGTTGAGTTCCTGGTGGTACAGGATATTTTTTTGACTGAAACCACGAAATATGCCGACGTAATTCTGCCGACAACCTGTTTCGCGGAAAAAGACGGGACATTTACCAATACCGAACGTCGTGTCCAACGAGTCAGGAAGGCTATTAATCCGCCAGGAGAAGCCCGCGGAGACTGGGAAATACTGTGTGATTTGTCCAGCCGTTTGGGCTGCCCGATGGCTTACAGAAACGCCGGGGC
>CAZCLS010000123.1:4515-9168 GCA_964499565.1 uncultured bacterium | reverse complement strand
TCCCGCCCGGGCAGTCGCGTCAATCGACCTTTCAGTTTTGCTGGTTATCGCGGCAGCCTTGGGGATTGGCGCTGGATTGGAACAAAGCGGAGCGGCTCAGGGAATCGCACAGGGTATCCTGGCGGCAGCCAAGCCGTTCGGACCTGTCGCGGTACTCGCGGTGCTTTACGGACTGACCATGCTGTGTACCGAGATTATTTCCAACAATGCCGCGGCGGTCATTATTATACCCATTGCCTTCGCCGCGGCGCATGAACTTGGTGTATCACCCCGCCCGTTCGCCATCGCCGTCGCGATCGCCGCATCGGCAAGTTTTTCCACGCCGATCGGGTATCAAACCAACCTGATCGTCTACGGACCCGGCGGTTATCGTTTCAGTGATTTTACTAAAGTCGGGTTGCCATTGAACATCCTGATCTGGATCGTCGCCGTGCTGGTAATACCGTTCATCTGGCACTTTTGATATGGTCGTTTCTGTTCAATAAAGCAACGGTCATTCTCCTTCAAGAGCCCGCTGTAGTGCCTGTCGCACCTCGTAATACGACCTTTCCAGCCGCTGCAGGTCTTCGTCAAGTGCATTCAGATTGTTCGCCTTTCCTTTCGTCTCAATTTCAAACGCGATCCCGGCCAGTGTTTCAGCACCCATGGTAAGACTGGTTCCTTTCAAGCCGTGCGCCGCAATCCCGATCTCCCGGCCCTCTCCTTTTTCAATATGCTTTCGTAGTGCTGCAATGTCAGCATCCGCGTCTTCAAAAAATTTCTCCGTGATTTCCTTGAGAAAATCATCGCCCATATCACGCAGTTCACTGATAATCCCCCTATTTAAAACTTCTTGTTCCATCGTATCGTCCTCCTTGTTATTAATGATAGTATGCGTTAACACCATTTTTCCAGCATCGCCTGCAAGGTTTCCTCCTTGATCGGCTTAGTGATATAATCATCCATTCCGGCATCGATACACTTTTCCCGGTCTCCCAGCATCGCGTGCGCCGTCATCGCGATAATCGGCATATGTTCCTTTCGCTCCGCCAGACGTTTTCGCACTTGAATCGTAGCTTCATATCCATTCATTTTCGGCATGAATACATCCATAAGTATAACATCAAACTGCTCTCTGTCAAGCATGGCCAGCGCTTCCCTGCCATTCTCCGCAACGGTTACCGTATGTCCCATTTTCTCAAGCAGCTTCGTCGCGATCAGTTGATTCGTCGGTTTATCTTCCGCAACCAGAATTCGCAGGGGAACCGTGCTGGTTCTCGCGTGTTTTCGCCCTTCTTTACACGTTTTCTGCCTGCGTTTTTCCTGAATTTCAATCGTTCCCGGAACATCAACCGGCAGCTCAAACGCAAACACGCTGCCTTGGCCGGGCGTGCTTTCTACACCGATTATTCCCCCCATCAGTTCCGTCAGACGCTTGCAAATGCTTAATCCTAACCCAGCTCCCTCGTATTTGCGTGTGTTAGAACTGTCCGCCTGAGTAAAATAATCAAATATATGTTTCTGCATTTCAGGCGGAATTCCTATGCCGCTATCCTTCACTGCGAAATGCAGACGAACCGATTTTGACTCGCTTCGCGGGGCGCCTATAACATTTCCGCTTATACACACACCGCCTTTTTCAGTGAATTTTATGGCGTTATTCAGCAGATTCAGCACTATCTGCCTGAATCGTACCGAATCGGCTATGATTACTTGCGGAACGTCCGGCGCCAGTTGGACCGTTATGCGCAGCCCTTTCTCCTGTGCCTGCAACTGCTGTGATGCAACTATTTCACTGATAGCTTCCGCTACATAGAACGGCTCATACGATAATACCAGTCTCCCTGCTTCTATCTTGGAAAAGTCGAGTATATCATTTATTATCACCAGCAAATCTTCACTGGCATTGTTTACAATATCAAGATATTTCCCTTTTGTTTCATCTGTTTCAATCTCGCGGACCAGCTGTGTAAAACCAATAATCGCATTCAACGGCGTCCGGATTTCATGACTCATATTGGCCAGGAACTCTGACCGCGCCTGCACGCCTGCCTCGGCTGTCTCTTTGGCTTGAATTAATTCCTGTTCCATCCGCTTCATGTCGGTTATATCCACTAAATAACACAGCAGCCGTGAAACCTGCCCCTGGTGATCGCGAATTATGATCGTATAGTCATTTACCCAGCGCACTGAACCGTCCGCGCGCAGTATCCGGTATGACTCTTCCGACGAATCTGCCGTACCATCCTGCAATTTCTCTATCCAGCGCTCTACTGTTTCCCGGTCAGCCGGATACACTATGCTCTCAAAAGTACGCTTGCCATTGATAAATTCTTCCGCGTTATAGCCAAACTGCGTTATGTTGGGTGATACATAGTCAACTCCCCAGGTAGGACTTGGCGTCACTTCAAACACTATTACCGGTCCGCCTATAAATATATTGCGCTCTCTCCGCAACTTATTCTGCATGCGTTTCTGCTCTGTAATGTCTCTGATGATAGTCAGAAACAGTTCCTTGCTTGATATGCGCAACGCCGTTATGGTCACTTCCAGTACTATCTCTACCCCATCAGGCCGCCTCGCCCGTGCTTCACATGGTCCGTATACTCCCTTGTCAGGATTATCGTAGAGCGCCTTCATATCAGCATCGGTGTCATAGAGTTCAGTGCTTGTGCAGGATATAATATGCTCATGCGACCGGCCCAGCAGCGTGCAGGCTACGCTGTTCGCGTTTATTATCCGGCGCGAAGAATCTTCCAGCAGAATGCCATCCGTCGCCTGTTCAAATAATGCGGTATACAGCGCCTCGCTTTCATAGTGTTTCAAACTGACCAAACTGGACTGGACCGTTGCGCCGAATATGCGGGCTGCGGTTTTCAATGCCTCGATTTCTATCCGGCTCCATTCCCGCTCTTGCCGGCATTGATCCAGTCCCATATACCCCCACCACTCCTGGTTCACATAAATCGGCACAGTTACAAATGAGGTGATATGATGCTTACCAAGTATCTTCTGCTCGGCTTGGTTGTATGTCGCGACAGTGCCGGAATAGGACTCCTTCCGCATGAAACAGGCATACCGCGGCGCAAAGAATTCATCCGTTATGTTGAAAACCTTGAATTCCGGGCTCTCAATACATGATTCCGCGCCTGCCGCACACCATTCAAAACAGTACCGGCACACAATCGTTCCATCCGGCCCGGTATCTTTCTTGAATATATATGTCCGGTCAACGTGTGCCGCCCTACCCAGCGTTGCCAGTACATTGTGTATGTTTTCTTCCCAATCCGGACTGGATAAAAATCGCTCGGCGGCATATTCTACCGCTTGTAGAATTGCATCCCGTTGCTCTAACGCGCTTTCGTATTTTTTTTGCTCGATGATCCGTCCCAGCAGTGAACAGAATACCGCCAGGATCTCCTGGGCAAGATCGTTGACCGGTTTGCCCGAGATAGCATTGTCATTGAGATACAGCGCATGCACAGTCTGACCGCACTGAATCGGTGTGCACACATTCCACCCTTCTCCTATTTTCTCCATTTTTCCATCGCGCCATTCTATATGGTCCCCGTTAAATACCATCCATTTCGGTTCCTCAGGCGCGCGCGGCCTCAACAATTCCCGCCAGTAATGCGCGTTGGTGATGATGTGCTCATGCTCTTCAGTTGTTGTTCCATTGCGGTCGGTTCCGTATGTTCCTTTTAAACATGTTTGCGCATTGATCAGTATTCCTGTCCGGTCAAGCCCTAACACCTCTCTGCCAAGTTCCACCGCGCGCCGATATACACTCCCCAGATCATGACAGGCTAATAATTCGTCCGCCGCGCTTCCCATCGCGCGCAGTTCGCGGATTAATTCAACCCGTTCCCGCATGCCGTTCAGTGTTATGTCGTCAATGGCTCTTTTCATATTTCAATATTTGAACATACGTTGATAGTATTGTACCAAAAGCGATGTGCTGATAGCAAAATTTTGACCATACTGCGCTGTTCTTGTGACAGAAAATTAAAAATGTTATAATTTGCTGATTATGATGTATCATTTCATATATTCGTTCCGTTCACGTCCCGGGCACACAGCTTCTGTTTGCTCTATCGTGTTCCCATTCTTTGTTTTGGTCCTGCTCTGGTGCGGCTTTCTCTGCGCCCGGACAGATGAACGCTATACGCTCGGTATCCGGGCTTTTACTGATGGATTCTATGATGTCGCCGCGCGCCAATTTGAAGATGCTCTGCGCGCGGATTCTGATGCCGCGAATCAGATTGCCGTTATTCTGCGCCTTGGCCGCTGCTATTATGAAATGCAGCAGTGGAGTAACAGCCTTGTCCGCTTTGAACAGATCAACCCCAAGAACAGTTCCGTTAAACAATATGCCGAAGCCCTGTTCTGGTCGGGTAAAATTTATGAATACCAGGATAATCTCCCTAAAGCCCTGTTTGTGTATGAAACCGCCGCATCGCTTAAACCTGAAAATTTGTTCGGTCACCTGGCTTCCTTGCGAACGGCTCAATTACACCTCCAACGCGGAGAGTTCTCTCTGTGCCGCTTGACTATTTCGAACTATTTTTCCTTTTCTGATTCGTTTATCTCACCAGGCGAATTCTATTTTATCCTCGGTCAATGCGATTTGGCTCAGCACAATCTTTCCGCTGCCCTGGATGTCTATAAGCTGGC
>CAZCLS010000123.1:3060-4415 GCA_964499565.1 uncultured bacterium | reverse complement strand
TCGTCAAATATCCCTCCGGCTGAATTTACCTTCTACGGCAGCCAGGGTTTCCCCTATTGTGATATGCTCCTGTTACTCGGAAAACTCTCCTATGACAACGGAAACTATTCTAACGCCGTTGCCTGGTATACTACCTGTCTGAATTATTATCCGGACGATTCCTTCAATGAAAAAGCCGCCTTCGGCAAAGGCCTGGCTCTGTTCCTGGCAGGTTCGTTCAACAATTCTACCCAGATATTTCATTCCCTGTTGAAATCATCCAATCCCGATCTGCGGGCCGGAAGCCTGTTGCAGCTGGGCCAGGCCGCCCGCTCCGTCTCTAATTATGAAGCCGCCGTGTCCTTTTATACCAGGGCCGGCTCCTATGTTTCAAATACTCCCGTCTATGCCGAAAGCATGCTGAATCTCGGCATCACTCAGTTTGAACGAGGTAATTTCGATACCGCTATCGTATTGTTCGATTCCCTGGCGTCCTCGCGCTATGATCCCTCTGTTTTCGAAGAGGCTACGGCGTGGCGGGGCTGGTGCTTTCTCAATCTTCATAAACCACAGGATGCCTCCCAGGCTTTTGAACGCTATCTCTCGTTATTTCCCAGCGGTCATCACCGTGAAACGGTTCAACTCCTGCTGGCCCAGCTCGCGTATCAGCAGAACGAATTCAAACGGGCCGAATCGCTCTATTCCCAGCTTCGCACTAACGCCCGGAACAGAGCCGTTTCCGAACGCGCCGCCTATGAACTGGGCTGGGTGTACATGGCTCAAGACCGTAAAGATGACGCTATTCTGCAATTTTCCCGCTTTACCTCCGATTATCCTGAATCAGAATTGCACGACGATGTTCAGTATTATCTGGGAGAACTGTATTTTAATTTGTTTGAGTATTCACGCGCTATGGCCGCGCTCCTGAATATCGTCAAGGAAAATCCCGCCAGTGATTTTGCCGGCCCGAGCGCCTATTGGGCCGCAACCGCCGCCTACCGCCTGGGGGATTATCTTCAATGCCGGAATATTCTCTCGGATTATCAAGCTCAGATTCGCGGCAGCCGCTACGACCAGGCCTCTTCGCTCTTGAAAGGCGAACTGTTCCGCGCTATCGGCCAACCTGCTGATGCTATCAAGGAATTTACGCGCCTCCAATCCGGAACGACAGATTCTTATCTCGCTGTCGAAGCACGGTTTAAACTCGGCGATACGTACCTGTCTCTTTCAAATGCTACCCGGGCAATCGAAATTTTCGCTCCGCTGACCAGTGACCTGTTCGAAGCAAATCGCGCCCGGGCCCACTTAGGTCTCGGCCGCGCGTACGCTATTGCGGGCTCACCCCGCAAAGCTATTTCCGAATGGCTTAAGATTAT
>CAZCLS010000123.1:0-2960 GCA_964499565.1 uncultured bacterium | reverse complement strand
GCCAACATAGAACCGATAACCGTTGAGACTGCCCTCAAACTCGGGCGCGCTGCCGCTTACGTCTTTAAAAAAGACGAGCATCGTCACCGCATTGTGATCGGTAAAGATACCCGGCTGTCCTGCTATATGATCGAAAACGCCATGGTTGCCGGCATCTGCTCCATGGGCGTTGACGCTCTCGTTGTCGGTCCCCTGCCCACCCCCGGTGTCTCATTTATCACCCGCAGCCTCCGGGCTGACGCGGGTGTCGTGATTTCCGCTTCCCATAATCCCTATCAGGATAATGGTATTAAATTCTTCGGCGCCGACGGCTATAAACTCGATCATGAACTTGAACAGCGTATAGAATACCTGATCGCTTCCGGTGAACTCGATTCGATCCGGCCGACGAAAACAGATGTCGGCAAAGCCTACCGTATCGATGATGCCCTCGGCCGTTATGTTGAATACGCCAAACATTCCTTTCCCAAAGGCATGACGCTGGAAGGTCTGCGCATCGTCCTCGATTGCGCTAACGGCGCCGCGTATAAAGCCGCTCCCTGTATCCTGCGCGAACTCGGCGCCGATATCGTCGTCTATAATAATGAACCTGACGGCACGAACATTAACGAGAAGTGCGGCAGTACCTATCCCGAGGAAATCCGTAAGGCGGTTATCGAAAATAATGCCGATGTCGGTATTGCTCTGGATGGCGATGGCGACCGGGTTATCATGGCCGATGAAAACGCCCGGGAAGTCGATGGCGATGTTATCCTGGCTATTATCGCCAAGGACTGGAAAGAACGCGATATTCTTCCAAATAATAGTGTCGTTATGACTACTATCAGTAATCTGGGCGTTGAAAAATCTTTGAACAAGGCCGGGATCACGGTCTTCCGCAGCGATGTCGGCGACCGGAATGTGATCTATACCATGAAAAAAAATGCCGTGGAACTCGGGGGAGAACCATGCGGCCATATTATTGTTCATCATGCCAGCACCACCGGCGACGGCATGATGTCTGCCCTGCAAGTTCTGGCGGTTATGAAAAACAAGGATATTTCTCTCGGCAAGCTTGTTAATGATATCGAAAAATATCCTTGTGTGTCCTCGAATATCAAAGTTTCACATAAAGTGCCCCTTGATGAATTGCCCCGGTTTCAAGCCGCGCTCAAAAACCATTCCGGGGCGCTTGGCTCTAATGGCCGTATCGTTACCCGTTATTCCGGCACCGAAAACAAACTCCGCCTGCTGGTGGAAGGCCGGGATGAACGTCAGATTTCAAAAGTATTACACGAATTAAGCGACGTCGCTCAACGTGAAATCGAAGCTGTTTCACCCTGATTCTCGTTTGCCCGGCTACGTGGCACCTTTGCCGCTGTTTTTTAACTTTACCTGGTACGCTCTCTATGTCTGCTTTATGGGATTTAGTCAATCGCGGCGGTTTCCTCATGATTCCGATCGGTATCTGCTCCATCGTGGCTCTGTGGGTCTTCCTGGAACGCTTTTTCAACTTCCGCCGTGCCGCCATCGATGTCGGCGAGTTTACCGCCGGTATCCGCAACCTTGTTCGCAGCAACCGTATCACTGAATCTATTACCCTGTGCGCAGAAACCCCCGGGCCTATCGCCGCAATCCTCCATTCCGCCCTGATCAGCAACGGAAAATCCCGTGAAAAAATCGGGGAAGCCATCGAACGTACCGCCCGCTTTGAACTGCCTCGCCTCGAACATAACCTGGCGGTGCTCTCAACTATCGCCCGCGTGGCTCCCCTGCTCGGTTTGCTTGGTACTGTAACCGGTATGATTCAGACCTTTTATGTCATTCAAACCCAGGCTCCCTTTATTCAGCCCGCGGCCCTGGCTAAAGGCATCTGGGAATCACTCCTGACTACCGCCTGCGGCCTTATCGTCGCGATTCCCTGCTATGTCGCTTACGATTACCTTACATCGCGTGTACGCGCCTTCGCGATCGAAATGGACCGCTGTGCCGCCGATATTACCGATATCATCAGTGAAACAGGTTCGCATGAGTAGTAAATGGCTTGATGAAGTTTATGCTATCACCTCTTCCCGCAGGTCCCGTACCCTCGGCGCCTTCGAACTGGCCCCGTTGGTCGATGTAATCCTTATGCTGGTCATCTTCTCTCTCATGGTAACCGGCTTTATTTATACTCCCGGCGTTCAAGTCGATCTGCCGGTTGTCTCCGACCCGGACGCGATTAAGGGCCGTACCCTCACCCTGACGGTCACTCGTGAAGAACAAGTGTACATCCAGAACGAGCTGCAGCCCGTGGCCTTGCGCGATGCAATTTCGGCTAACCTGCTCTCGTTTTACCGCCTTAATCCCGAGGGCGTCGTCCTTATTAAAGCTGATTATAACGTGCGTCATGGCTATCTGCTCGAGCTTATGGAGCTTATCCGTGATGCCGGTCTGCGGAAAATCGCTTTCGCCGGTTCGCTGCCTTCTTCCGGACCGGGTTCCGGCAAAAAATAACGCGCGGTCGAGCCGATTTTGAATTGTATGAACAGTCCTGTATTACCTGTGTCTAGAAACTCATGCTCCCGCCAGTGGGCCGCCGGGATCAGCCGTCTCGTCACCACAATTGCGCGGCCGGTTTGCTTTGCCGCGTTTTCCTTCCTGCTTGCTTCGCTCCTGTACGCTAAAAGTTTTCCCGGACCCGGCGGTGACGTTACCCTCGAAAGCCGCTCGTTCGGCTCGGTCGAGTTTGTACCCCTGCTTGACCTTGCCGAGGCTCTCGGCCTGGTTATGCGCTGGCAGTACGAAGCCCAGAAAATTGAATTGCGGAATCATGTGATTACGTTGGATTTTATGTCCGCTTCCCGTTTCGTTCTAGTTGATAAACAGGATACTGTCAAACTCAGCACCGGCATCGTTTTTTCAAAAGGCGAGCCGTTTGTTCCCGTCAGCTTTCTGACGGCAACGCTCAAACCATATTATTCCCGCCTGAGCAAAGCCCG
>CAZCLS010000122.1:0-9170 GCA_964499565.1 uncultured bacterium | reverse complement strand
AATAGAATATAATTTGAACTGTTTGTAAATTATGATTTGGATTGCTAAAGATAAAAAACATAAATACAAGGAGAAGACTATGAAAAGAACCATCATTGTTGCATTGTCAGTTTTAGTAACAGTATCGCTTCAGGCGGAATTGAAGATTACCGGATTAGTCGATGGACCGTTAACCGGAGGGATTCCTAAAGGATTGGAATTATTTTCAGATATAAACATACCCGACCTGAGCATATACGGATTAGAATTAGTAAGTAATGGTGGCGGAAGCACCGGTCAGGAATACACCTTTACGAATGTCAGTGTAACCGCGGGACAATTTATCTATCTTTCCAGTGAAGCGCCAAGTTTCAACACATTTTTCGGATTCGATTCTGATTATATCACTAGTGTTACATTATTTAATGGTGACGACGCGGTGCTCTTATACAAAAACGGTGTTGTAATTGACACATGCGGCGACCCGACTGTTGATGGGACAGGCACGGCCTGGGATTATCTGGACGGCTGGATTTACCGTAAAAACGGCACGGGTCCTGATGGCGGATTTGTATTGGACAGCTGGAATATGAGCGGCATTAACGCTCTGGATGGAGAAACCAGCAATGCGACGTCAGCCACCCCGTTCCCGATCGGATCGTATGTTATTCCTGAACCGGCCTCTATAGGATTTGCTCTTGGTCTTTTAGTATTCCTGATCAGAAAACAAGGCTGAGGAATTACATTTTAATATTATACCAGGGAACACGGTATGAAACTGATGATTATTACGGGATTGACACTATTCTTACTCGCGCTAACAGCCGGCGCGGAACAAACGTACACGTATGGCTGGGAAGACGGCATTGGAACGGTTTTAGGCACGTTTGGCAATGTGGGCAGCGTGGAAAATACCGATGAGATCGTGCAGTCCGACACGCGCAGCTTGAAAGCGGTTGAAGACCCGATAAGCGGAACGCCCCAGTTGTATATCTGGTGGGTAACAGGGTTGACTGACGGTGATACGGTCGAATCGAGCTTTTACGGATACGCGCCTAACGATAATACGTATGCACGGCAGCGGATTTGGGCGCATTATACCTCCGACCCGAATGATATTGATTCATATGCTACCTCCGCGGGTGGTAATGAAACGTATACATCCGACATAGGTCTCGACTGGCAGCAGGTAACGAACAAATGGATAATGAATACTTCCGGTGGCACCAACGACGGGATCGTGATTGAAGCCAGGATGTACAGCGGGACGACCGATGCCAGCTACTATACTCATTATATAGACACGACCGCGATTACGGTCAGCAGTGATACAGCGGTGATCCACCGCGCGGATGGCACGGTAGTGCCGGAACCGTCGGCTCTGGTTCTGGCGGCATTGCTGGGCATGTTTCTCAAAAGAAAGTAGGCATGACAGATTATATGTATAAAAAGGCCCGGTTAATCCGGGCTTTTTTTTTAGCGCATGGAGTACCTGTGAACAAATGGAATTTCGGGGACAATGTGATTATGTTGCAACCTAACACGAAAGAAACACGATAGACATACAGATTTAACATAATAATGGTTTACTATACCGAAATTGCGGGTGATTTGACAATAGACCGGGGAATATACTAAAATATTCATCTGGAATGTTTGTGAAAACTCGGAACTGATAGAATTTCAGTAAAAAATGGTAAAACTAATACCGAAGGAGACTCGTCATGAAAAAAATTATCTTAGTAACTCTGGGAATATTTGTATGTTCTCTCAGTGTTAATGCTGTTTTGAATTGGAGTTATGGCTGGGAAGATGGAACGGGAACGGCTTTGGGCAAATATGAAGGTACAGCCGGTCTGGCAATGATCAATTCTGATGAACAAGCTCAGGAAGGCACACGAAGTCTGAAGTTGGTCGAAGATCCCTTGTCGGGTACACCCCAGGCATATATCTGGTGGGTAACGGGTTTGTCAAGCGGCGATGTTGTCACCGCCAGCTTTTATTGCTATGATACCGTGCCGGGAGGGAATCCATCCGGACGTATCTGGGCACATTTCACGGGCAGCAGCACTGATGTCAATGATTATACAGGCAGTGCCGGCGGGAGTGACACGTATTCAGCGGGAACAGGCTGGAATTCATTAACGAACACGTGGATATTTAATGATAACAACGGGGCCAACACGGGTTTGGTCGTTGAAGCACGCATTTACAGTTCGGCCGCGCCGGCTAATGTGCTTTATTATGATACAACCTACATAACCGTCAGCCGCGACACGGCAGTCATACATCGTGCTGATGGGGCTACGGTACCCGAGCCGGCTTTGTTCGGGCTGGCTGCGCTGGCGCTGATATTTTTCCGCACGCGCTGAACATCCTTTGAGTGATATCAAACCCCCGGCAGTCAGCCGGGGGTTTTTTATGAATAAACCATATTACATGATTACTGTTCGTAACGTTACTACCTGAGGATAGTTCCATGAAAGCACTTGTATGCTCCGTAATACTGTATGTATGCGCAAGTATGGTCTTTGCCGTAACCATCGAGGAAGAAAATTTTAATGCCGGCTGGGGGAACTGGACTACCTATAATGTTCTCGGGGCGCAGATTTGGGACCGTAATAACACCTATGGCATTGGCAGCACGGCCTGCGCGCGCATGAGCGGCTATTCCGGCGGCGCCCTTGATAATCAGGACTGGCTTATTTCTCCGGCTATGAATTTTGACAACTATACCGGCGAAACCCTGACGTTTTCAAATACATACAAATACAGCGGTCCCGTACTGCAACTGCTGGTATCGACAGACTACAACGGTAACGACAATCCGACTAATTTCACCTGGACTGACATTACGGCCCGGGCGAATTGGTCTGCCGGAGAATTTGTCTGGGATACGTCCGGCGTAATTGACATTTCTGATTTTAACGGTTCAGCCGTGTATATCGCCTTCACATACCTATCTTCAACGGTCGATGGCGCTTCAACATGGGAAGTGGATGAGATAGGGATAGCCGGAACGATCATTGGCAGTGAACCGACCAATGTTATCTACCTGGTTTCACCGCCATCGGCACTGACCGCACCGGGGGTTGATGGTGCAATCACAACGCGCAGCATTTCTAACGGCACAGCGGAAATCGGCTATGGCAAGTCTCAGGATGGCAGCGGCTGGAGCTGGCAGGCGGCTGCTGTCAGCGGAACAGGTCCCTGGGACGGAGCCGCAACCGTTTCCATTCCCTCGCCGGGCACGTATTTTTATGGCGCGCGCTGGGATATTGGCGGCATGACCTATTACGGCTGGAATGCTGACGGTCAGACTAACAAAATATCGCTCGCGGCGGAATATCAATGGATAGTTACTAATCCGACACCGCCCTCCACAGCGCTTATAATTACCAAGGTAGTGGACGGTACATTACTAGGCGGCACGCCCAAAGCGGTAGAGATTGCCAATACCAGTGAAACAGCGCTTGATTTGAGCGCGTACTCGTTCGCGTTGTATTCAAATGGCGATATGCAGCCGACCTACACCGAAACGCTTACAGGCACAATTCCGGCCAAATCGGTTAAAACACTGTGCAGTTCATTTCTGGACGGGCAATCCAACTATTATCAAATCTGGGGTGATTTCCCCGATATCATTACTGATGTTTGCCGCGGTAATGGTAATGACTGGTACGCGCTGCTTGATGCTTCGTCGGAAGCGATACTTGATATAGCCGGCCCGGTCGGTATTTCATCGAATATCTACCTGGACAGCTATATGCTTCGGAAGGACAGGATATTAACGGCAAATCCGTTATTCACGGTTGACGAATGGATAATCCCCGGTATCGATGCCCTGGAAGGCCTGAGCGCGCAGGCTATTTCTAATGCGATTCCCACTATGGGCGTTTATGGACAAATACCCGAACCGGCGTTTCTGGGAATGCTCCTGTTTGCTTGCGCGGCGCTGTCCAGGCGCGGCCATAAGCGTTGATGGTTGATTGACGCAGGATTAATAGTTTGCCGTTGTTAAAAGTCTGACCTGTCCAACCAGTCCGACCTGTCCGACATATCCATTCATCCATCACTTTTTTCCATTGCCTGAATAGTGCTTGTTTTGTTATAATACAAGTAAAACTATAAGGAAATGAGCGTATGAATTATGGACTGGAAGGAAAACGGGCAGTCGTATTGGCTGCCACCCGCGGATTGGGCTTTGCGGTAGCGGAACAATTAGTGCAGGAGGGATGCAATATTGCTATTTGCGGGCGTGATCCCGTCCGGCTTGACACCGCGCTTGAACGGTTGCGTTCCGCGGGTGGAACCGGAACAGTTACTGGCCTGCGCGCTGATGTCAGCCGCGCGGAAGAGATAAACGTGTTTTTTGAACATGTCAGACAATCCATGGGAGACATCGACATCCTGGTGACTAACGCGGGTGGACCACCGGCCGGCGGGTTTGATGATTTCGATGATGAACAGTGGCATGCGGCGTTCAACCTAACCTGCATGAGTGCGGTGCGGGCTGTGCGGCAAGTGCTGCCGGACATGAAGAAGAACGGCTGGGGACGGATCATAGCTATAACGTCCGTGGCCGTGAAGCAGCCCATACCAAATTTAATCCTTTCAAATGCCATTCGAGCAGGTCTTACCGGTTGTATGAAAACTCTGGCGGACGAAGTAGCCGCGAAAGGAATCACCGTCAATTGCCTGTGTCCCGGATATACACATACAGAACGGATAGAGAGTCTTGCGGAGCAGATGGCGCACAAGGAGGAGTGTCTGCCGGATGACATTATTGCACGCTGGTCGGCGATGATACCGGCCGGACGTCTGGCGACACCGCAAGAGTTTGCCAGCCTGGCATGTTATCTGTGCTCGGTTCAGGCCGCGGCGATTACGGGAGCATCATTTCAGGTTGACGGCGGTCTGTATAAAGGATTACTGTAATCCGGATATGGAAACGGTTAGTCATATCATAGTATTGTTTTCTCAATCGTTCATGGCAGGCATTGCCACGAGTGCGGGATGCCTGGTGATGTGCGGAAATATACTGGTGCCGATATTTATGAGTTCGCGCCGCGGTATCGCCGGCAACTACCTGATGTTAGCCTCGTTTTGTGCCGGTCGCCTGATAATATATCTTCTATTCGGCGCGGGGATAGGCTGGATAGGTTCGCAGTTTTACTCGTACGGCTGGTATTCCCTGGCCGTCTCATGCGGCATCGCGGCTGCGGGTTTTCTGTTATTGCGCTATCTGGGCGGCACCCGTACCTGTGCCGGACATGGCGCGTATAGCTCAAAGAAATGGCACACGACCCCGTTCATGCTGGGAATAATATCAGGAGCAAACATCTGCGCGCCGTTTATCGTCGTGATAACCATAGCCGCCGGCACAGGCAGTATGCTGCAGGGGATCGTCTGTTTCCTGGCCTTTTTCAGCGGAACAACATTGGCTCTGCTGCTGTTACCGTTAACCGGTCTGCTCAGCCGCTGGCACATCTGGACTAACATCGGCCGCCTGGCAGGTGTGGTAGTCGGATTCATGCTTATTATCCAGGGATTCTCCGGTGTGTACCGTCAGCTTCACCCCGGCCAGCAGAGCAGTCCGGGAATAGAGACTGCCGCGGAAAAAGACATGCGAAATGAATCGTATCGAAAGGCATATCCGGGAGCAGACCGGTTTACCCGGTCAATCAACAATCCAGCGCTGTGCAACGCGTATTCCGGTTCAGTCCATATCGGTTATATCGCCGACAGCAGAGCTTTACCGCTCCGGATATCGGGTTATGCCGGTCCGACACCACTGATTCTGGCAGCGGATAAAACGGGAGCGGTCGTATCGATTACCGTTCTGGAGAATAATGAAACACCCGGATACATGGCAGACGTAGAGGATTCACCGTGGTGGAACAGGTATGAGCGAAGAACGCTTGGGCAGATTGTAGACAGAGGACAGATGCCTGACGCCATCAGCGGGGCGACGATGACCAGCGTGGCATTACGTCAAACACTTGAAGCCGCTGCCGAGGCACTGCGCCGGAACAGCGAGCCGGGGATTGCCTGGAATCAACAAGCCGGTGCCGCCCGCGTTACCGGCGCCAGAGCGTATATACGTTCCTGGAATCAATGGCTTCCACTGATACTTCTATTAGCAATGGTTATTGTGCTGGCGCGACATCCGGGACTGTTGAACGGGTGGTTGAAATGGATCGTCTGGGTATTTTCGGTCGTGTTTCTCGGTTTTTACCGTTCCAATTATTTTTCAATCGGGCAGATAGCCGCCGTAATTCATGGAGCTACGCCTTCGCCGGTATACCTGGGGTGGCACATCCTGTTCATATTCGCCCTGGTAAGTCCATTGTTTATCGGCCGGGCATATTGCCGCTATGTCTGTCCTTTTGGTGTTTTAAGCGAGGTGCTGCACCGTGTGATTCCATTTTCCGTGACACTGCCGCCAGCGGTAGCACGCTGGTTGAAATGGCTTAAATATATTCTGTTGGCCGCCGCACTGGTTCTGATACTTGCATTTCCATCTTTACCGGTTGACCGGTTTGAGCCGTTCCAGGCGATTTTCATCCGTGTTAATTTTTCGAGTTACGTGGTATTCGGGATAACAGTGCTTGCGGTTTCCATTTTTATCAAACGTTTCTGGTGTGTTCTGTTCTGCCTTGACGGAGCGTTGTTTGAGCAAATCTGCCGTTATAAATGGCAGTCCCGTCCCGTTCGGCCTGCATGTGCGGAAAAGGAGCAGGACACCCGGACATACCATCGCATGTAAGACTATTATGAAAACGCGTGCATATCAGACCAGTGTTGCGATTCTACTGATAGGGGTAGTCTGCGTAACACTCGGGTTCAGTTTATGGGACGGGCTGTTTTCGCGCTCGAAGAAGGAGCAGGCAGCACCCAAAACCCTTGAAAACAAAAGTACAGCGCAACAGGCAGTTGAACAGAAAAGTCCGATGAAAGCCTTGCGCACCGCGCTTACCCGGCTCAGCAGTAATGACGCGGCCAGGGCCGGTCTGTCGATGCGTGACGCGGAATACTGGACATTGCGCCCGGACGGAGACATTCGCTGCCAATTATGTCCCAATAAGTGTATCATTCCGAACGGATATCGGGGACTGTGCCGGGCCCGGGTGAACATTGACGGGGTATTGAAGACACTGGTTTACGGGCGGGTTGTGGCAGCCAACATAGATCCGATAGAGAAAAAACCGCTGTTTCATTTTCATCCTGATACCCGCTCATTTTCGATCGCGACGGCCGGCTGCAATATGAACTGTCTCTTCTGCCAGAACTGGCAGATATCTCAGGCGACTCCAGAAAGTACCCGTTACATGAAATTTTCTCCGGCGGATGGTGTCAACGCCGCTGTTGAAAACAAATGTCTGTCAATTGCCTATACCTATACCGAACCGACCATCTATTTCGAATACATGCGTGACACGGCCAAACTGGCGCATGAGAAAGGCATAAAAAACGTCTGGGTAACCTGCGGATATATTCAGGAAAAACCGCTGCGGGAGTTATGCAAGTATATTGACGCGGCCAATGTTGATTTGAAAGGTTTTTCAGATATTTTTTATGAAGTTTACACGACCGGTGAATTGGAACCGGTGCTGGAGACGTTCAAAATTCTGAAAGAAGAGGGCGTATGGACTGAACTGACCAATCTGATCATACCGGGAGCGAATGATGATCCGGTCATGATCAGTAATATGTGTGCCTGGATCGTAAAGGAGCTGGGGCCGGACGTGCCGGTTCATTTTTCCCGTTTTCATCCCGATTTCAAACTGCGGGACCGGCCGGCAACGCCCGTGGCGACAATCGAAAAGGCGGTTGCGATCGCCAAACATTATGGTATACACTTTGTGTATGCCGGTAATATCGCGGGGAATACATATGAATCAACGGTTTGCCCGGGATGCGGCAAAATACTGATCAAACGGTATGGCTACTTAATCCAGGATATACACATCAAGGATGGAAAATGCGAGTATTGCGGCCGTGTGATACCGGGGAGATGGTAGAGGGAAGATGGTTGATGGTTGATGGTTGATGGTTGATGGATGATGGTAAATGGATGATGGTTGATGGGAAGGGTTCAGGGTTCAGGGTTCAGGGTTCAGTTGTCAGGTGTCAGGTGCCTGGGTTCAGGAATGTGGGTGCTAATGCGTGCTTGTTCAACCAAAGACCCCTCCGGGTTCATCCCGGGGGTGAATGAGTTTCAATGATGTGGTTGGAATTACTATTCCCTTCATGGGTTAGTCAGTCGTAATCATGCTTGAAGGGGAGACGGTTGGCATGCAGGCTTGCAGCAAGCTGACACGCCGGGTTAATCCCCCTGAAGAATGAGGAGGACTGACTGCCCGGAAGTGTGAGGGGGAAGGAAGTCTTGTGCAAGACAAACTGATTCACCGGCGAGATGAACTCACCGGAGTCTTTTAATTAGGATGGTTAATGGTAGATGGATGATGGAGTTGTCAGGGTTCAGGGCTCAGGGCTCAGGGCTCAGGGTTCAGGGTTCAGAAAGTAATAAAGAGGTAAACACATGAAAAAAATGATTATATTTGTAGTTCTTTTTATTATAATAGTGCCGGGAATTGTATATATGTATTCTCATTATTGGCACAGACACCGCAGGTGGGAAAGAACAATTATATCATGTATCAATAAAGCCGACATGGCCATGATTCATCGTGGTTTCACACACTTCACTTTTAAAGATTTCAACAAAATAAAAGGTATATATGAACCGGTATATACATCATATAACTGTCAGTCATTTGTTGAACTCGGCAGTAATATTTCTATTTGTGGTGATGTGTGGGTACCGTCGGCATTTGGATATATAACGATTGATTTTTTCACTAACAACGCTATAATGTGCGGATTAACGTTTGTCAATGGTCCCTACGTAGTAAACTTTGATTCTGATATCTTACAGAAACAATTTTCTGTAAAAGTGGAAACATGGAATGTGGCACTCAAGAGATTTCTTGATGAAAACAATCTAGCGTTCACCAATTTTCCTCTTCCGAGGCATTCGAAGAATAAAATAAGAGAACAAATGATAAAAAAGATTTGAACCTGAGGGTTTTTGATGACAAAAAATATGAAGAAATTATGAAAATATATTATTTATCACTGCTGTCCAAAACAGCAGAATATAAAGATTAAAGTCCAATAGTCATGGG
>CAZCLS010000121.1:0-9266 GCA_964499565.1 uncultured bacterium | reverse complement strand
CGAAAGGCGATCCAGACCATCCGTTTGAATACGCGCTGACCGTGCACAGCATGGAAGAAACCGACCAGGCATTTTATCTCAGCGTCAAACGCGAACGAATTCGGCAAGGGGAATTGTTTGAACAAGGAAGTCAAAAGCGGTTTTGGCCTTGAACGCATGCCGTGCGGAACATTCAAGGCGAATGCCTTGTTCTTCAGGCTCGGTATTCTGGCGTACAATTTGTTTGTCGGCTTTAAGCGACTGTGCTGTCCTCAGGGGTGGGTGCAGCACATGATCGCCACAGTACGCTGGCGACTGCTGCATGTCGCCGGTCAGGTTGTGTATCACGCGCGAAAGCTTGTCTTGCGTCTGCGGGTAAGCCAGGAAAAGATGCGCGTATATGAATATATTGTTGAGCGAATAGCAGCGCTGAGCGTCTGCTACGCGCACTGACGCACTGTTCTTTGAGAGTATGATGAAACGTTCGGGTGATGACGTCCGAACCCGGACCGGTCTGCCTTGAAACAGCCCGTAAACGCTATTTTCCGCCCGAACGCCATCAAACCTGTTCATTCGACCGCGATCACGAAGATAAAACAGGTATAATTCTTCGCGAAAATTGTGACCTGTCACATTTTCGCCCCCCTCTTTCATCCCATCGCGGATTTTGGGAGGAGTATGGTTCTTGACTTAACTGCCATATCTGGATATAATTTCATAACTTGTAACACCTAGATTTTTATTATGAAAACTGAACCTGTTATACATGATATTACTGACGCCAGAGACCTGGAAAAAGCGATTGCATCCCTGAATGACAATCAACTGCTTATTATCGATTTCTGGGCCCCGTGGTGTGCCCCCTGCAAATCCCTTACTCCCGTCCTGGAGGCCGTCGCGGCCAAGTTCGCCCCTGATGTCATCCTGGCCAAAATTAATGTGGATGACAATCAGATGCTGGCCACCCATTTCAAAATTCAAAGCATTCCATCTGTCAAATTTATTCAGCAGGGCAAGATTGTCCATCAGTTCACCGGCGCTCAATCAGCTGATGCAATCGAAAAAATTATAAAATCTTTCCTGCCGGAACAACCCGATTCCTCCGATATTCTTGAAGATGCCCGGCACGCATTCGCTTCCGGTGAATACCATCAGGCCGGCGCTCTCCTGCGGGAATATCTCGATAATGAACCCGCATCGTCCGAAGCTATGCTTCTCTCGGCCCGCTGCCAGTTACTCCTCAATCACTATGCCGACGCGCGTGCCGCGCTCGATGCGCTGGATGATGTCTCTAAAATAACTGAGAAGGACCATTTGACTCTGGTTTGCTCGCTGCTGGAAAAATTCAGCGCTGATAAGGCCGTGCCGGAAGCGGCCGCGGCTGTTAAAGAATCGCCCGCCGATCTCAGCCGCGTGTTTGACTGGGCCCGCGCCCTGGCTGCCTCGGGTGATTTCCCGGCCGCCTTCGAAGCCCTGTTGAGCATCATCAGATCTAATAAGAATTTTGATGACGGCTCCGCCCGTAAATTACTCGTCGCTTTGTTTGAACTGATAGGTAAAGATTCCCCCCTTGTTCAGGAATACCGAAAACGACTTGCCACTATTCTGTTTGTATAAGTATCTTAACCCGCATAAGAGAGTTGCCTGATATGATTACTACTTCGCCTTTGTCCAGAGAACGTTTCAAGTATAAACCTAAACTTCCCGCTGTCCTTCAAAAGAACGGAGTGAAGGTTTCTGCCGCAGCAGGCCCTGCCACGCGTTCTGTCGCGAATGCCGCTGAAATTAAAAAACTATTCCCGGGGTTGTATGGCGCTCCCCTGCTTACCTTTCGTCCCAATCCACGCGCTAATCTTAAACCCGTTAATGTCGGTGTCGTCCTCTCCGGCGGCCAGGCTCCTGGCGGCCATAATGTAATCGCCGGTATCTTCGACGCTATTAAAGCCGCCAGCCCGAAAAGCAAACTCTTCGGCTTTATCGGCGGTCCCTCCGGTATCACGAGTGCAAAGTATATTTCCCTGACCGCCAAAATTGTTAATGCTTATCGTAATACCGGCGGTTTTGATATCATCGGCAGCGGCCGCACCAAACTCGAAACGATTGAACAGTTTGATGCCGTCCGCGCTACCCTCACTACGCTGAAAATTTCCGCCTTAGTCGTTATCGGCGGCGACGACTCGAATACCAATGCCGCTCTCCTGGCCGAGTATTTCAAAAGCGCTGACGCAGGCATCCAGGTTATCGGTGTTCCCAAGACTATCGATGGAGATCTTAAAAATGACCAGGTTGAAACCTCATTCGGTTTCGATACCGCCTCAAAACTCTACAGTGAACTTGCCGGCAATATCTGCCGGGATGCAAACTCCGCCCGCAAATACTGGCACTTTATCAAGCTCATGGGACGCAGCGCCAGTCATATCACTCTCGAAGTGGCGCTGCAAACAAACCCCAATATTGCTATTATCTCCGAAGAAGTTGCTGCCAGGAAAATGAAACTGGCTCAGGTTGTCGATTCTATTGTCAACGTCATTGTTGCGCGTGCCAAAGCCGGCAAGCATTATGGCGTAATTCTTATCCCGGAAGGCTTGATCGAGTTTATCCCGGAAGTTAAAAAACTGATCGGTGAACTCAATGATATCCTGGCTGAAAACGACACATATTTTAAAACCTTGAATACCTTCGATGATCAGGCCCAGTATGTTAACAGCCATCTCAGTAAATCCTCTTCCTATGTCTTCTCGTCCCTGCCCATGCTTATTCAGGCCCAGTTGCTTATGGACCGCGATCCGCATGGCAACGTGCAGGTATCCCGGATCGAGACGGATAAACTGCTGATCGACCTGGTTGGCGACCGGCTGCGCGAAATGAAAGCCGCGGGCTCGTTCTCCGGTTCGTTCAATACCCAGAATCATTTCCTCGGCTATGAAGGCCGCTGCGCCGCACCCACGAACTTTGATGCCGATTATTGTTATTCACTCGGCTATACCGCCGCTCTTCTCGTTCAGGCCGGCGTCAGCGGTTATATGGCCTGTGTTAAAAACCTGGCTGCCCCTGCCGCGCGCTGGATTCCCGGTGGTGTTCCTCTTACCATGATGATGAATATGGAGCGCCGTCACGGCTCCTCAAAACCTGTTATCAAAAAGGCCCTGGTACTCGTTTCAGGCAAACCTTTTAAGGAATTTGCATCCCGTAGAAAAGAGTGTGCTCGTGGCGAATTCTATCTCGATGCCGGCCCGATCCAGTATTACGGCCCCACTACTGTCTGTGATTCACCCGCGATTACTCTCGCTCTTGAACACTGCGCTAAAAAGAAAAAATAATCCTGCATGCGCTTAACCAGGAGTTATCTATGAGCAAAGTTCTGATTATCGGCGCCGGCGGCGTCGGGAACGTCGTTGTAAAAAAATGCGCGGCTATGCCTCGCGTCTTTTCCGATATCTGCCTCGCCAGCCGAACTCTTTCTAAATGCGAGCAGATTCGCAAACAAATCGACCGCACGATACACACCGCCAGTCTCGACGCGGATAATGTCCCGGATACAATCGCCTTGATCCGGCAATTCAAGCCCGACCTGGTCATTAATGTCGCTCTGCCCTACCAGGACCTGCATATTATGGATGCCTGCCTGGAAACCCGTGTCGATTATCTCGATACTGCTAATTATGAACCCCTGGATGAAGCCAAATTCTGCTACGGCTGGCAATGGGATTATCGCGAACGTTTTAAAAACGCCGGTATCATGGCACTACTCGGCTGCGGCTTCGACCCCGGTGTTACCGGCGTCTTCAGCGCCTATGCCCTCAAGCATCATTTCGATCAGATTGATTCTATCGATATCCTTGATGCCAATGCCGGCAGCCATGGTCATCCTTTCGCTACCAATTTCAATCCCGAAATCAATATCCGTGAAATTACCCAGCGCGGAAAATATTGGGAAAATGGCGCGTGGATTGAAACCGACCCGCTCTCTCGGCATCAGTCCTTCGATTTTCCCGATACTATTGGTAATCTCGAAATCTATCTTCTCTATCACGAAGAACTCGAATCACTTGCCAAAAATATTCCCGGCCTTAAACGCATTCGATTCTGGATGACCTTCTCCGAAAATTATCTCACCCATCTGCGTGTCCTCCAGAATGTCGGTATGACCCGCATTGACCCGGTCGAGTATGCAGGTCAGAACATTATTCCCCTGCAGTTTTTGAAGGCCGTTCTGCCCGATCCGGGCTCCCTCGGTGAAAATTACAGCGGAAAAACCTGTATCGGCTGCCTGGTGCAGGGAACTAAAAACGGCAAACCCAAAAAATATTATGTCTATAATATCTGCGACCATGCCGAGTGCTACAGAGAAGTCAAGTCGCAGGCTATTTCATATACTACTGGTGTTCCCGCTATGATCGGCGCTAAAATGATGCTTGAAGGCCGCTGGAAACAACCAGGTGTTTTTAATGTCGAAGAATTCGACCCCGATCCTTTTATGGCTGATTTGAATGAGTGCGGCCTGCCCTGGAAGGAAATTCATATGGAGCCGGATGACCCCCGCTTTTCTATCAAGGATGTTTAATCATCTGAACCCTGAATCCTGAATCCTGAAAACTAATTCCATAGATTACTCCCCGGTGCGAACGCCCGCGTTCGTTGTCGACCGCGCGGCCCTGAAGGCCAACCTGGATGTGCTCGCTGCTGTACAGCAGCGCACCCGCTGCTCCATCCTCCTGGCCCTTAAAGGCTTTGCCATGTTCAGCCTCTTTCCTCTCATCCGTAACTACCTTTCCGGCGTTTGCGCCAGCGGCCCTCTTGAAGCGCGCCTCGGTTTTGAAGAATTCGGCGGCCAGGTTCATGTCTTCGCTCCAGCTTATTCAGACGCCGATATCAATGAACTGGTTACCTTAGCCGACCATATCGTTTTTAATTCCTTCGACCAATGGCTGCGTTACAAAGATGTCATTCGGCATGCACCGCGTTCTATCCTCTGCGGTATCCGTATTAATCCTGAGTATTCCGAAATCCCGGTCGCTTTATATAATCCCTGCGCCCCGTGCTCCCGCCTGGGTGTCACCCGCGCCGAATTCCGCGCCGAACAGTTGGATGGTATTTCCGGTTTACACTTCCATTGCCTCTGTGAACAGAATTCCGATGCCCTCGAGCATACCCTCGAATGGGTCGATATCAAGTTCGGTGACATTATCCCTTCAATGCAATGGATGAATTTCGGCGGAGGTCATCATATCACCCGGAATGATTATGATATCGACCTTCTGGTCAAGTGCATCAATGCATTTCGTGACCGCTATGGCGTTCAAACTATCTATCTCGAACCCGGCGAAGCTGTCGCTCTGCATGCCGGCGTCCTTGTCTCGTCTGTGCTCGATATTGTTCATAACAAGATGGACATTGCAATTCTCGACACCTCCGCTGCGGCGCACATGCCCGATGTGCTCGAAATGCCCTATCGCCCGGAAATCGCCGGTGCCGGTCTGCCTGGCGAATTCGCCCATTCCTACCGCCTGGCCGGTCTGACCTGCCTGGCTGGTGATGTCATCGGCGATTACTCCTTTCCCGCTCCCCTTAAACGCGGAGATAAACTTGTCTTTTTAGATATGGCTCACTATTCCATGGTTAAAACAACTATGTTTAACGGTATGCGTCTTCCTTCTATTATCATCCATGATAATGGCGAATTCCAGACTGTGCGTGAATTCTCATATCAGGATTTCAAACACCGGCTCAGCTGATTGAAAAACATTATGCATGCCTTCCTTGAATCTGAATACGCCCCCCTGCCGCCTGACAAGGCCTTGTTTCATGTGATCCCCGTTCCCTATGAGGCTTCCGTTTCGTATGGTTCCGGCACCGCTAACGGTCCTGATGCCATCTTAGCCGCTTCCTTCCAGCTCGAAGCATTCAACGGCCGGAACTGCCCCGGTGAAGCCGGTATATTTACCGCCCCGCCGGTCGATTGCGGCGGCCCGCCCGAATCCGTGCTGGCTCGAATTTCCAGCGCTGTCTCTCAAACGGCCCGGGCTTCTAAAATTCCCGTCATCCTGGGCGGCGAGCATACGGTCACACTCGGAGCTGTCCAGGCCTTTATCAAACATTCTATGCCGTTTGGCGTTGTTCAGTTCGATGCCCATGCCGACCTGCGCCAGTCGTATGAAGATTCCCCTTTCAGTCATGCCTGTGTCATGCGCCGGATATGTGAACGTACTATCCCCATTTTCCAAATTGGTGTACGTGCATTGTCTCTGCCGGAACACGAACTGAGAAAATCACAGCATATCCCTTTTCTTGATGCGCGGGATATTGCCGGGAATTCCATTCCGGATATCATTCTGCCCTTGGATTTTCCTGAATTGATTTATATTAGCTTTGATATCGACGCGTTTGATCCATCCCTGATGCCCGCTACCGGCACACCCGAACCGGGTGGTCTGCTCTGGCATCAGGCCCTGAACCTGATAGAAAATATTTCAACAGGTAAAAGGATTATTGGATTCGATGTTGTTGAACTTGCTCCCATCCCACAGCTCCATAGCTGTGATTATACCGCTGCCAGACTCGTTTATGAACTGATGGGCTTCTGCCTTCAGTCACCACATAATTGTCATTAGTCCCTACAAAACAGTGTACAGTTCCATCCCATCGCGGATTTAGGGTGTATCGGGATGTGTCTCTTTCCACATTCGCGCAAGTGCTTCCTCACCGAGTGGTTCTCCGCTTTTTATATGGAAACTGTCGGCAATATCCCGCGCGAAGTCCCTTTTCATACAAGCATTGATTATCATCGTGACCGTCATCGCTATCATGGCGCCCAGGGTGGCTAAGGCCATATCTTTGTGCGCATCCCAGACATCTCCCTGCGTGCCCAGGTACGCCATGCCCAAACTGCCCCCGACCAGTAAAGCCACCCCCCATTCAATCAGCTCATAGAGCATCGAGGTTGACATCGTAATGTCAAGAGGGAAAAAATATCCCCAAAACCCTTTCGAGTCGGCCACCCGCATGAAAAATTCGCGGATGGGATACGCCATCAGAAATCCATAGCTGAAATGAACCAGGCGGTCATAATGGTTCCGTTCCCAGCCGAATATACTGTTTAAACTCCTCCCAAACAGCTTTTCAGTCCATTCGTTGTACGGCACCTCGGCATACGTATAGTGTGCGCCAATGGTGTGTAAACAGAGAAATATGAAAATCAACGTGTATGACAGACGTGAAAGCCGGAAGCGTTTGTAGGTTATAATCAGTGTCAGAACCAATATCAGGCCCATTGCGTTTTCAAGCGCCCAGTCTTTCGGATATGACGGATTAATAGCCAGAAAAATCCACAGCACGGCAAATATAATCGCCAATGTCAAAACATAACGATGTTTGGATTGTGGTTTCATTGACATCCTTATCCTGTTATTCTTCCAGTATAAAAGTATAGCGGTTGGCAGCCATTCTTCGAAAACTGCCGGTGTCAAGATCACCGTTGTCTATGCGCTGGTCCACTTCAATAAATGATACACTATCAAACCCATCCCCAACCACCGATATTCCCAACTTGATTCCTGAGGCTTGGTTGTCCCAATCCCATTTGCCCCCAAGCGGTGTGCTGATATCCCAATTAAACTTATTAAGATATTCTTCAATCCCGTCTGGTTTGACTCCCGGATTCGTATCCGGCGGAAAGGTATCGTTATCTGCCGCGTACATGTTGAACGCGGCAACGATTGTCTTGAGATTTCGTATGTATAAGATTATCCTGGCCCGGTGGCTTACGTTTCGGTAGGCTGGTATTGCGACCAGCAGTAATACCCCGATTATCCCGACGACGATCATTATTTCGACAAGGGTAAATCCACGTCTCACTCGTGGTTTACCGTATCGTTTCCCTATTTTTTCTATAACGCGTTTCATGGTTGTACATAGAGATTTATGTCTCTTCTATCACCAGCCTTTTTCGCAACTCGTAATAACAGCGCGCGCAGATGCGCATGTCGCTGTCAGCGTTGTGCAGATTCTCCGGACTCTGGTCGAACAACACGGTGTGTACTTCCTTCAAACTCGGCCACTTGTACCCGTATTTACCCGGTAACCGGCAATACTCCGTGGCCGCTTTCATCAAACATAATTTTCGCGCATCGCTCATTAGATCGGTTTTGCCCGAGCGGATATATTCCGCTCCGATGACTTTTTCGTCAAAAGCTATATTGTGCGCTACGACTAGTCCGGCTTGCTGCATTATTTCTGAAAATTCTCCCAGAGCTTCAATCAGCGCTATCCCAGTCTGGTTTGCCAATGCCGTCGTTATCCCGTGTATTCGTGACGCGTCCGCGGGAATGCTGAATCCTTCCGGCTTGATTATCCGGTTGGCTGCGGCTATTTCTTTTCCGGTCGTGTCCGCTAACATCCAGGCAATCTGCACCATGCGCGGCCAGTTGCCGGTGTCGCTTGCCGGAGCCTTCCAGTTTTCCGGCAATCCCGTTGTCTCTGTGTCAATAAATAATATCATATCTACCCCTTATTGCATAACATTATAGCATATCTTTCTCAAAATAATAGTTTTTCCCTGAATCCGCGATGAGATGGAACTGGACACTATTTTTAATAGTTTTTTTGGGAACGGTTCCTTTTTTTATGTTTCTTTGTTATAATCTCATTACTATGAAAATTCTCCTCTGTAATGATGATGGCATTGAGGCCCGCGGCTTGAATATTCTCGCTAACGCTCTCGCGCAACGCGCCGAAGTCTTTATCGTCGCTCCCGATTCCGAACGCAGCGCCGTGGGGCACGCTATTACTATTAATGACCCCCTTAAAGTCAAGGAACATTATCATGATTCCGTCCTGTTCGGGTATGCGGTAAGCGGCACTCCGGCCGACTGTGTCAAACTGGCCTTGTGTTCTCTTATGAAACATAAACCCGACTTGATTGTTTCAGGCATTAACCAGGGCGCCAACTTAGGTACTGATATCATCTATTCCGGTACCGTCTCCGCCGCTACCGAAGGCACGTTGCTCGGTATCCCCTCTATCGCCGTTTCCGTCAATTCGTATGACCGCAACGCTTACTTTGACACCGCCGCTCTGATTGTATCTGAATTAATTGATGTTCTGCCTTCTTTTCATCTCCCTTCCGGCACACTCCTCAATGTTAATGTGCCCAATCTCTCGCGTTCAGATATTAAAGGATTTAAAATTACGTCACAGGGTAAATCCAAATATGTCGAAAACTATGTCCAGAGAATCGACCCGCGCGGGAATGCCTATTACTGGATTAATGGCAGTTTGGCCGAGATCGA
>CAZCLS010000120.1:1939-9295 GCA_964499565.1 uncultured bacterium | reverse complement strand
TCGAATCAGTTTTGGAACAGGCCTGCTGCCTGGTAGCCTTGCGTACTGCCCAAAAGCACATCGATCTTATCCTTGATTGCCCCGCTTCTCTTCCTCGCTTCTGTATCGGTGATCCCTGCCGGCTGCAGGAGATATTTGTCAACCTGCTAACTAATGCTGTCAAGTTTACTGAAAGCGGCTATGTTCTGCTCTCGGTTGTCTGCCCCCGGCAATCCGCGAATGACGCGCAGTTCGTTTTCTCAGTCCATGACACCGGCATTGGCATTTCACCTGAAAATCAAAAATTGATTTTCGGACAGTTTAATCAAGTTTCTTCCCTGAATTCCCCGTCCGAAAAAGGTACCGGTCTCGGTCTTGCTATTTCTAAACATTTAGTTGAACTGATGCACGGTTCCATCTCGCTTGAAAGCATTCCCGGCTCCGGGTCTGTTTTTACGGTTAGCATTACATTACCGCTTGCTCCCGATCTGAATCCTGCTTATCATCCGCTGGAAAACAAAAAATTCCTTATTGCCGATTCTTCTCCTGTTTCCGCCCATATTCTTCATAAGAATCTTTCTGAAGCTGGACTGGTTTGCCGTGTTGTCTCGTCATTGTCTGATGCTGCTGCCTTGTTCCAGTCTCCCGCGGTAATTAATGATCCTTTTGACGGCATGCTCATTCAGGCCAATCTGCTTCTATCCGATGCAGGCAGCGCCTTTATACAATCTCATCATGAAAATCACCTTGCCGTCAAAAATATCCTCGTGCTCCATCCCCTGCATCATTTCCCGACTGCCGCACTGAACGATTCCATGACCTGCCTGCCGTTGCCTGCCAGTACCAGAAAAATACAGGCCGCGCTTTCCAGACTTGTTACCTCACCCAAATCTACCATGACGATCGACAGCAGCAGAACTGCTCATTCTGATTCATTCTCACACGCGCATTCAACCAGCCCATCCCGCTTGTGCCTGCTGGTCGAAGATGCTCCGATTAATCAAAAAGTAACTTCCGCCATGCTTGCCAAACTCGGATTTCAAACCGATATCGCCGCTAATGGTCAAGTAGCCCTGGATATGATCGATCACAAACCGTACCAGATTATCCTTATGGATTGTCAGATGCCCGTGCTGGACGGTTATAATGCCACCCGCGCTCTGCGTTCCCGCAATGTTACTACTCCCATCGTCGGTGTTACCGCGTATGCAATGGAAGAAGACCGCCAGAAATGTCTTAAAGCCGGTATGAATGACTACCTGCCTAAACCGGTGAAAATATCAACTCTGAAAGCTATGCTGCAGCGCTGGTTACCTGATGCTGATAGTAACCTTTCTTAGTCTGCTGCCGGCTCTACAACCGGAAAATGATACAGACTTACACTGATCGGCGGGATCAGCAGCACGTTATTCGTGAGAACAATCTCCTCCGTCTCAATCGTCACCTGCGGTTCCATGTCGGGAGCGTTATACAACGCTTCGTCATTTCCAGCAATCCGCCATGCCGTTCCGTTCACGGTCACTTTAATACCTTTTATCATCATCGGTACCATGTACTCTTTGCGAGATGGATTCACTATGCCGATGGTCAGAACTTTACGATCCTCTGTCAACGCGGCACACACATCCAGCGGCTCTGGTGTTCCGTTGATCTTCACCGGCAGCGTGCCAAAGCGCTCACGATACAGCGTGATTGCCAGTCCCGTCGTTTCAAGTTGTGCATCGGTTTTGCTTGCTTTAATACAGCCGACCGCATTGACCGTTGAAGAATAATTGGCAAAGGTTACGATATCACTGTTCCTGAACATTTCATGCAGGCAGGCACTTATGCCCAGGGCATCTCGCAAATAATAACGGTTTCCCAACGGACCGTATAAAAAGGGCCCGTATTGATGATTCCATTCATCAAAGGCAACTTTGATATTTTTACCTTTGACTTCCGGAACTCTCGCAAATAAATGTCGATATTCGTTGCATAAGTTCTTCACCGCCGTGGGCAGCTGAGCAACATGCGCCGCCAGTCCCGGCAGCCATCCGCGGTATAAGTGCTGGGTTATATAATCCATATTGTCAGCACAATGCTCAAGCATATATTTGCTCCATCCATATCCTGCCTCACCAACGGCAAATAAAATAATAGATGGATACTTCTTTTTCATTGTCCGGGCAAACAGGTTGTGCTTTTTCGCGTACTGCTCTACCGGCATATATCCCAGCTGCCATCCGCCGAACATCTCATTGCCGATCCCCCAGAACCTAACGTTATATGGTTCGGCATGGCCATTGTCTGCTCGCGCGCGTCCCAATGGCGATTCCGCTCCTCCCAGTATATATTCCATCTCCTCCATCACTGACGTAACTCCGCCCAGGCCGGAATTAACGATTATGAATGGTTCCGTGTTCAGTTCGCTGCAGTAAAACATGAATTCATCAATGCCGAAATCATTGTCCTCCATGCCGTCCCACGCGGGATTCTTGCGCGGAGGCCGCCTGTCCGGGTCTCCAATGCCGTCCTTCCAGTTGTATCCGCTGACGAAATTCCCGCCCGGCCAGCGGTAGCAGGGAGCATTAAGCTCTTTCAGAACCTTCAAGGTATCCGCGCGCAGTCCATTAACATTGTCCGCCGGCATGAGCGATACAGCTCCAATTCTAAACCGTCCATTCCCCGTTATTTCAAGTCGCCCGTTATCCGTATCCCCTTCCGCCCGAAACCGCAGCGGGTATTTTGTATATTCCTGATGTAACCTGCTGATAGTTACATTTTGCCGGTCGCCTGGTTTGTCACCCCATACCAGGCTTACCTGCACGGGAACTGCCGAAGTTTCGCCGCTCAGCACTATTCGCCCGGTGTATTCTTTCCCTTTCCGTAGCGCTAACCATTGTTGGACAATTCCACTATCTTTGCCTGTTATTTCAGGGGTATATTCCCCTGAGTATGAATTTGACGTAATCATTGTTACTGACTGCACTGGTCCGATTACTTTCCAGGGCGACTCATTAGAACATACTGAATAAAAAAACTTCCGGTCCTCCAGCATTTCCGCCCAGATCCCGCCGAATATGCACCGGCCCACATGCTCGATGAACTGGCCGTACAGGTACACTGATATCGGTGCCCCGGTACACGAGGCGTCAACACTGAATGATGGATTTAATGTTTTTGTGTTAAGCAGCTCCAATGCTATATCATCAAACCAGGCGGTTCCGAGCGACTGTCCCTGCAACCCTAATACACACAAGATTTCTATGGCATCACTGTATTCAGTTTCGAACTCAACGGTTATATTGGTCCATCCATGTGTCCCTGTCAATGGTCTCGACGATATAATACCATGAAACGTATCCGCACACACCATGGCCCCGCCGCCTGTTCCCGGTTCTACTCCCGCGGTTTTTACCCAGCCTGAAAGACGGTATCTGCTGTACGGCTTTACAACAAGCTTCTGATGCCATTGCGCGTCTACTAATGTATCTGAACTGATCTTTACCGACCGCTTGCCGCTGACAGCATTCGTATCCCACGTCAGCTTTACTCCCGTATGGTCCCAGGTCCAGCGCGAATGCCAGCCCTCCACATTCTCATTGTCTCCGTTTTCAAATGAAGGATTTTTTATTACCCCCTCCGGCATGGATGCATCAGGTGATGCCGCATACAGGCAAATCTGCCAAAAGGTCAGGATCAGAACTGTGAATAAACCCCACCGGTTGAATACTAGTGTCATACGTTTCTCCGCGAATTAAAATTATGGGGAAAGTATACACCGACTGGTCAGATCAGTCAATACGGACATGATACCGATTCTTTTACCTGCGAAACAAAAAAGTTTTTTATAATCACGCTAAAGCGTGTACTCCAACACCCGCACACACGGGTTGGAGTCCAGCCTTCAGGCTGCTTTTTTAACACTGCACAAACTCTTCCGGCACCGCTGAAGCCGGGGGTCGTCCTGTCCGGCTTTCGACGGATGACCCCGGTCTTGTTTCTTGCATACATGGCGACGCGGATGTAGGGCTGGCGTCCCCGCCTGCCTCTATATCAGCTTGGAAGTATCAATGCTGAACAGGTTTTTTACCTGCAGGAAATCACTCCATCACCCAGTTTCTGTACCCATGACGTGGTCGTGCGCTCTGCTGTAAGCAGCGGCACGGAATACTCGCGGCTCAATTGAATATACACGGCGTCATACACTGTTGCCGCATAATCCAGCGCGCAAGCCAGCACCTGGCGCCGGTCAGGCTCTACAATTGTCAGGGGACAGTCACAATGCAGCGTATATAGCTCTTCCGCATCGCTTCGGGATAATTCACGGAACAGCACATATTTGCGGAGCACATTACCGAATTCCTGAAAATGTAATGCCGGGACAAGACATTCAGCCTGCCCTTGCATTACCTTCCGCCGCCATACACGGGCAGCAGTGGAAAATTCTTCCGGCAGATACCAGGCAATTGCCACGCTGGTGTCAAGCACAACGGTCATCATTACTGGTCCCGGTCCTCGCGCACCAGGTTATGCGCTGAATGTGAAAATGGTTTTTCAGACAACCTGGTAATAAGCTGCCGGTAGCGTTCCTCATACAACTCAGCACGTTCCTTATCAGCATGCTGTTTTATATAGACCACTAGTGCGTCATGAATAAGCTGCCGTTTTGTGCGGGCCGTACTGTACTGCATTGCTTCGCGCACCAACTCATCATCTAAAACAATATTCGTTCTCATACACATTAGTATACACTATGTGTATTTTTATGTCAATTAAACCATATTCCCACAAAATAATGTTGGAGTCCAGCCTTCAGGCTGTCTTTTTTTCAACAATACCTATCGTCTTGATATAAACAATTCTATCGCGCTGAGACGCTGAGATATTTTTTATTCTCATACTACATTTTTCACGTTTTTTGTTCCTCTGCTGAAATCCTCATCATTTCATTTTTTCTCTGCGCCCCTGCGCCTCTGCGGGAGATTCCTTTTTTTATTGGATACAGCTCTGCAGGAGTGTGCTTTATTCGCCCTGTCTGCTAACTGCAGAAGGGACAGGAGCATATCTGGGTCAACGGGAGACATCCGTCTATCCCTGTATACTCAAAGGCACACGCAACGGAAGCCCGTATAGGGGTCATTATTACCAGGCGGGCTTTCTATTGGATAAGCACAATTCGTGTGGAACGCGTTGTAGGCCCAGCTGCCACCCCGATACCTGCGATATACACCCGATGCAGGCCCTCGCGGATCGCTTCCAGGACTATTACTATAATAACTCCAGTCACTCCAATCCCAGCACCTCTCAAATACATTTCCTGCCATATCATACAAACCATATCCATTAGGTGCAAATGATCCCACCGGGCTGGTATAGGGACCTGTTCCGGTACTGTAATCAGGATGATAGCCTCTTGTCGGACTCACATCATAATTGTAATCTGTACTACTGTAATAATTTGCTCTGCTGTGTGTAATTGTATCAGTATCTGACCATGGAAATCTATGCCCTGCAGCTCCGCCCCGGGCTGCTTTCTCCCATTCTGCTTCGGTCGGCAGCCTGTAGCCGTTGGCTTCCCAGTTAACCCAGTTATTCGATACATTTATTTGACCTGTTTTATACACATTTGTATGTAACGAATCAGTATAATAGCATGGTATTCTACCCTCTTTTTCCGAGCGTGCGTTACACCATTTTATACAATCATACCAATTGATTGTTTGAACCGGATGATTAGTAGCTTTTCCTGAACCAGCATTATCAAAACTATAGCTATTCGCTATCGCCCAACTATATACTTCGTCCCACTTCTCCTTGGTAATTTCATACGTATCCATAAAAAATGTGCTGACATATACTGTATGGAGTGGAAGTTCGCTTATATAATTGAATGGATCCCCCATATCAAATGTACCAGCGGGTATCAAGACCATATCTTCAGGTACTACATCATCATTTGCCGCTAGTTGCACTCGTATCTGTGGCATATACACTCCCGGTATGTCTGCTCCGGCCTCCCATAGTATATGCAGGTTTGTGCCAGGCATGACCCCATATCCATACCCATACCCGCTGAATTGCGTAGCCGGCACATCAAATGTGACCCCATTGTTGGTCGAGACGGCAACCATTACCGTTGTCGTCGCACTATCAGCATCATATAGATCGTAGTATATATCTACCGTGGTTGAGCCAACTCGTTGTGACGCAATTATATTAGTTACTATCGGATCAACTGCTTGTAATGGCTCTGCACTGATGGCAAGCAATCCTACGAGTATTAAAAATATAGAGATTGTCTGTTTCATCGTCATCTCCTTATTCTTCCACAAATATTACTGGTACTAATATCTGCCAGCCTGTTGTTCCGGACGATTCAGTTGCTTTCAGTTCCAGGCCCATAATGTGATCATTACCACCGCTATCTCCGATCAGCTGGGTATTGCCGGTCGCCGGATTGACCAGGTACACCACTTTGGACACCGGCATCTGATCCCAGAGCTTATATGTAAGACTGTCTTTCTTGGCCTTGTATTTGATGATCAGCTCTTTTTTCCGCTTGAGCAGCCAGACTTTGTTCTTGTTTCTCAAATTCTCCAGTTTAAATGGTCCGCTGAAATTTGTCAGTGTCCCTTCCTCTGTCTTCGTCGCCAGCCCGATCTGCCAGCCTACTATCAGATTGGGCGTGAATGATGGCGCGATTCCTGTCCCTTTCAGCACATCCGCTTTCTTGCTATCTTTGTATTTCCACACTGTTTCATCACTAACGATAAACAACGCGTACCCGCTGTCAGAGATACTGAAATCACTCCAGGTAATCTCTGTTCCAGCTTTGATCCAATAGTAATATACCAAACCAGGTGTCGCGCAGGTATCATCGAATGCAGCACCAGTAAGTTCGCCGGATATGTCTGTGGCACTGCCACTATTGCTGACAGTATTCCGATATACTTTGTATTTTGTCGCTCCGGTGCTTTCATTCCATGTTACACGAATATTATTGGGATATGCCCCTTTGCTTACAGATATTCCTGTGGGAGCTAAGAGTCCGGCATACCCGCTGTCGCTCACGCTCAATTCGCTGCTCCCCACTGCTGCCGTTGCACCCACCCAATAGAAGTATTGTTTTCCCGGTGTTATACCCTCATCCGCATAGCCGGGGTCTGTTGTCGCGCTGATACCTGTCGCGTTACTCACGTATGCTGTTTCGCTGCGGTAGACCTGGTAACCGATCGCACCTTCTACACTTGTCCAGATTAGTTCCACTCGGTTGCTGTATGTCCCGTCCGAAGCAGATATTCCTGTGGGAGCTGAGAGTTTGGCATACCCGCTGTCGCTCGCGCTCAATTCGCTGCTCCCCACTGCTGCCGTTGCACCCACCCAATAGAAGTATTG
>CAZCLS010000120.1:0-1839 GCA_964499565.1 uncultured bacterium | reverse complement strand
ACCCTCATCCGCATAGCCGGGGTCTGTTGTCGCGCTGATACCTGTCGCGTTACTCGAGTATGCTGTTTCGCTGCGGTAGACCTGGTAACCGCTCGCTCCTTCTACACTAGTCCAGATTAGCTCTACTCGGTTGCTGTATGTCCCATCCGAAGCAGATATTCCTGTGGGAGCTGAGAGTTTGGCATACCCGCTGTCGCTTGCGCTCAATTCTCCCCAATTCACATCTTTTCCTGCTTGCAACCAGTAATAATACTCCGTTCCCGGTATTATGGTAGTGTCGGTAAAGTTTGTTGCTGCTATATCTCCGGCAATCTGGACGCAGCTGTTTGTTGTATCGGTTTCATTCCGATAGATCCGATACTTTTCAGCTCCGGGGCTCTCACTCCATGATAGAGATATTCCATCGGTATACAATCCATCGGATGCTGTTATTTCCGGCGCCGCAGGAAGGCCCGTTTCAAACCACGTCTGGATGGAATATTCGCTCCACATGCCATGGTTGTCTTTATAGCGGACTTGCCAGTAATACCGCTGTGCAAAACATGCTATTGAATTCGGGATGATCAGCCGTGTCAGATTATTCGTATCCGGACCACTGTCCCACTGGATTGTACCCGTAGCATTGCTCTGGGTTATCAACCATTGACTTGCTGTTTGAACATCGCCTTCATCGGCAAAGGGCGAAGACTGCAATGCTGGCTGGTACCCGACATCTGTCTCTTCATTCAGCGGTCTAATATTCGCCGGTTTGGAGGGTGCACGGGTATTCAGGGAAAATCCGGGTGATATCCCCCGGCCTTCTCCCGCAAAAATCAGCATGGATTGCATGGTCATTATCGCAATAATACATACCACAGTCACTGGTCCTGGTATCAAGTCTGTGGTCATTATTGGCCATTGCTTTCGCAAAGAATCCCCACCTGAATGCCTTGATCTGTTTTCTGTTTTTTTCATCCCTTGTCCTCCCTGCTCATATATTCCTTTTTTCAAGATCAATTAGCTTTACCAAAATACAAGACTACTTGAGAGTACCGAGTTATAATGTACCAAAGAACATACCAACCGGAATATCCGATTCCACTTACATTCCACTATTGTAGCGAAACGATACCTTAAAAACAAGCTATAGCGGCAATCTGCTCTGAGGGACAAACTCCCGGCCTGATAGTTCGAAACTGCACGCAAAAATTATGGCAAATCTAAATGTATAAGTCAAATGCTTGCGATTTCACATGATATTTTTTATCATATCCCGGAAACTCTTAACCTTGACATCATTTGCCATAATCTCCGGTACCGGGTTTCCCGGGTTCAACGGCACTATGTTCACTGTTCTGTGCGCTCCCGGCAGCAGGTCGAAATAGTTGTCCGAAAACTGCACTTCAGAATTTTTACACTCCAGTACAACGCTTTTCGCGAAACATTGCGCGCTGACTGTTACCCGGCTGCCTTCCACCATTAAACATAGTGCAGGATCATCCAGCCGGGCCTTCGCGAGTGATGTAAAATGCAGTATGCTTCGACTCCCGTCTCTCCCGCTTGCCATTTCGGCCGCAAGATAGAGTTCAGCCGGATCGGTATCTCCTATTAATTCTTTTACCGGTACCGAGCAAACTTGCAATGCAGAAGTCGCCGGCACATGTATCGTCATGCTTTTTTCGGCCACGGTTTCACCGCTATATCTGCCTATCGTAAAATGTATGTCTGTTTCGTATGCTTCCATACCATCATTTATCACCGTTATACTGATTGTGTCATTTGTTTTATTCATGCTGATCAGCTGTTGCGCGAAAAAGCGCCGGGCGGCATACTGCAGCGCTTTCCATCGCCCGTAATAAT
>CAZCLS010000119.1:6003-9310 GCA_964499565.1 uncultured bacterium | reverse complement strand
CGGCAATCGGCGATGTGTACCGACAACGGTTTTTCGATCAAAACATGCAAACCCGTCTCCAGGGCAGCTATGCCGATCGGAGTGTGGGAGTAATGCGGCGTGGCGATGACAACCGCGTCACATATTCCCGATTGCAGCAGTGAAACGTGATCGTAAAATGCCTGAGCGCCATAGCGCTCCGCGGCACTATCAGCCCGCCCGGGGATACTGTCGCATACGGCCGCCAACACCATAGACTCAGATGCCGCGATGGTCCGGCAGTGGTAACTGCCGATGGTTCCAATGCCTATGACACCTATGGCAACAGGTTGTGTACCAGATACCGGATTCATAAAATCATTCATGTACTCATTAAAAACAGAACAACTTATTATACAAAATGTCGGCGAAAAAACACATAGCCGGGCAGGAAACGTGTTGAGCAAACAAGAATATACATAGCAGGAAAACGCCTGCATGCATAAATGAAACATGAGCTATGGAGTTTGTAACATAGCTGGTATTTTGATTGACAAATACAAAGTGTGTTGCTATACTGTACCACGTCACGGCATGTCAGCGGAATCCACAATTATATGCATGCTAAATTTGCAACACAAGGACTTACATGAGTACGTCAAATGGTCGATTTGTCAATGCGATTCGTGAACGGGTTGCTACGGTTGTTATCGGGCAGGATACTGTTGTAGAGCGAACTCTTATCGCCTTGTTTACGGGCGGCCACCTGCTGTTGCAAGGTGTGCCCGGCACGGCGAAAACACTGCTGGTTAATACGGTCTCGCGGGCGCTCGATCTGCAGTTCAGCCGTGTTCAGTTTACGATCGATATGCTTCCCTCGGACATCATAGGTTCCGAAATTCTGGACCAGTCTACCAGCACGTTCCGCACGCATAAAGGTCCCGTGTTTACCAATCTTCTCTTAGCCGATGAAATCAACCGCGCGGCGCCCAAAGTTCAGAGCGCGCTGCTGGAAGCCATGCAGGAACGAAAAGTTACAATCGGAAATACTACCTATAAACTGCCGGCTCCGTTTTTAGTCATTGCGACCCAGAACCCGGTTGAACAGAGCGGCACGTTTGAGCTACCGGAAGCCCAGCTCGACCGCTTTATGATGTGTCACCGGCTTTCCTATCCGTCCCGGCCGGAAGAGCAGCGCATCATTCAGCAGCAGCTATCCCTGGGCTTGCGCAAAGAAGAGGTAGGGGCTGTGCCTCAAACCGCTTTCGACCTGATCGACCGTGAAGGCCCCTGTGCCTCCATCGATGAACTGGTCGATGCCATGACCGCTGTGCAAAAGGTGTATGTCAGTGATGTGTTTATCAACCATTGCGTCGAATTAGTGCGGAAAACCCGTGAGCACCCTCATATCGAATTGGGCAGCAGTCCTCGCGCCGGTTTGGCTCTGGTCCAGACCGCGCGCGCGCGCGCTTTCATTCATGACAGGGATTATGCTGTGCCCGATGATCTTTTCGCCCTGGCTGAAGATATTATTCTGCACCGCATCCGGCTGACCTACGAGGCCCTGGCCGAGGGGCGCACCGGGGCTGATGTGCTCAAGGAAATTATGGATTCCCTGGGTTGACATGCCGTAAAACCGCACCCGCTGATCCTATGAAATATACTCTGCCATCAACCCATGACCATCTGGATGAACGCCAGTTCAATCTGGTTGTACGGCGTTTAGCCGATTCGCTCAGTTATGGCTCGGACAGCTCGCCGTTCCTCGGCGCGGGAATTGAATATGTTCAAACCAGGCAGTACCAGCAGGGCGACCCGGTCAAGTTCATCGACTGGCGCGTCACCGCCCGCACCGGCAAGTTTCATGTCAAGGAATTCGAGGCGCCCAAGCGTATGCCGTTGTATATCCTGATGGACACGTCCGCCTCCATGTGCGTCAGTTCGCGCCCGGTCAGTAAATATGCCTGGGCAGTCCAACTTGCCGGCGGGATCGCGTTAGCGTCCCTGACCCGTATGAGTCCGGTCGGTATCCTGGGTTGCGGCGAACGGGCTCTGCATATCCGTCCCACCCTCTCGCGCACGACCGTCTATCAGTGGTCCCATCACCTGCGCCGTTTTAATATCAATGAAAGCACAACGCTGGGAGAGAGCATTCGCATGCTCAATCCTTCTCTCGAAACCCGCTGCCTGCTGATGGTTCTCAGCGACATGCATGATCCTGAAGCGTTGCCGGCGCTTAAATTAGTGGCTCAGGAACATGATTGCGTCGTGCTCCAATTGCGCGACCCGGCTGAACGCGGCCGGGTAGGCGGCGGAATTTTCCGTGCCCGGGAAGCCGAAACCGGACGCAGTTTTATTGCCCATGGCGGCAGTAAATGGTTTAAAGACGATTCGGCCGCAACGGACCTGAAACGCGCCGGTATCGACTGTATTCAGCTCTATACCGATGAACACTTTCTGCCGCGTCTGCGCGACTTTCTAAAAAAACGTAATTGCCTGGGGAGAGGGTCACGGTGATAGCTTTGCCTTATACTGAGTACGTAGTGTATTTTGCTGTTCGCCTTAGCCGGCGCCTGCTTCTCTGTTTGTGCTTTGTGCCGATTATGCTGTGCGGCCGCCTGGCTGCCGATGTTCCCACGGTCGGGATGGAAGGAGCTACTAATATTGTCCTTCCCGGTCCGCTCCTGGCTGCAAAACCGGTTAATGAAAAATCGCTGGTTGTCCTGCGTATTGTCGATAGCTACCTCCATGGCAGCGCTACCCGGTACGATGTGCGCTATATCGGGCTGCTGCCCGGCTCGTATAACCTGCGCGATTATCTTGTGTATACCAGCGGTTCCCCGGCAACCAACCTGCCTGAAATATCCGTTGAAATCGCGCCTCTGCTCCCTGAAGATTTTTCCGGAAAGCTGGTTGAAGACGCATTGCCGTCGGTGCCTCTGTTCTCGCGGTTCAGAGAACTGGTCATAGCAGTCTGGATTCTGTGGGCTGTGCTTCTTATTACAATCCTGCTGTATAAACGCAGACAATTCGGCAGTGCCGGGGCGGAAGAACCACCGCATCAGCCTGGCATAGCCGAACGGCTGAGGCCTCTGGTGGAAAAGGCGGTCGAAGGATTGCTCTCGGCCGAAGAACAGTCACACCTGGAAATGCTGCTGATCGCCTACTGGCGTCATGAACTCTCGCTGGAATCACTCTCGATGAATGAGTCGCTTGAACGTTTGAAACAGCATCCGGTAGCCGGAGAACTGCTCAGAAATATGGAACAGTGGCTCTATACGCCGCCGGGACTGAACGCTGTCGATGTGTCCGCTATTCTGGAGCCGTACCGAACCGTTGATGATCTGCC
>CAZCLS010000119.1:0-5903 GCA_964499565.1 uncultured bacterium | reverse complement strand
CACGAAAAAATTCTGACGAATATCCAGTTCTGCCTGGATGTTTCCGGAAGCATGATGTCGCCGTTTGGCAAAGAGACCTGTTATGACGGCGCTATGGAAGCGATCAGAGAATTTACGACCTATAGGAAAGGCGATGCGTTCGGGCTCACTATCTTCGGCAATGAAGTCCTGCATTGGGTGCCGGTGACGAAAGATATGTCGGCGATCAGGCTGGCCACACCGTTTCTCCGACCCGAAAAACTTCCATACTGGTACGGAGGCACCCAGATCGGCAAGGCCCTCAGATCCTGCCGGAAAATGCTTACCAAACAAAAGGAAGGCGATCGGATGATTATTCTCGTCTCCGATGGCATGAGCGCTGACCTTTTTGGTAGCGAAGCTTATAATGTCGCCTATGAACTCAAAGAAGACTCGATTGTCATGTATATGATCCATGTCGCTCCTTCTCCTCCCCAGCGCGATATGTATACTATTTCAGCTATAACCGGCGGCGAAGTCTTCCATGCCGGAGACCCGAAAGCCCTGGAATCCGTGTTCCGCCATATCGATACGATGCAGAAAACGAAACTTATCTTGAGCACACCCGTCTCGGTAGACTGGTTTCGCCCGATAGCAATCGCCGGCCTTATTCTCGTCGGGATGCAGATAATAACACTTTTCGGCCTCAGGTATACACCATGGTAACGACTGACACCAGTCAAGTGCGGTTTGCAGATTGCAGAATACTATTCGAGGGCCGAGAGCCGTATGCCGTGGCGTGTGCAGAATGTACACTGTATGCTTAGATCTAATGACTAATGACCAAGGACTGAACCCTGACAACTAACAATTAACCATCAACCATTATCCATTATCCATCATCCATGCTCCTAAGTACCAGCATACCTCTCGCCGTCCTGCTGCTTGCCGGCCTGGCGGAATATATCCACAGCCGGCGCTGCAAGCGCATGGCTCACCTGGCATTCGGTCCGGAAGGTGAATCGCGCCCGTGGACCCGTATAGTACCGTATCTGCGTCCGCTCTGCCTGGCTGCCATTAGCTGGGGACTGTTAGTGCTGCTCCAGGTTCAACCGAAAGTATTCGAAGCGCTTGAATTGCCTGAAAACCAATACCGCCATGTCATCCTGGTGTATGATGTTTCCCCCAGCATGAAATTAGAAGATGCCGGTCCGCAACATACCATCAACCGCGCCCGCCGCGCGTCCGAAGTGGTTAAGTCGATTATGAATAGAATCGCGATTGATCAGGTTCTGTTCAGTGTCGTCGCAGTGTATAACGGCGCCCGGCCCGTTGTTATAGATACGAAAGACCCCGCCGTCATTTATAATATTCTGGACGACCTTCCCATGGATTATGCTTTCGACCATGGTAAAACAAAACTGATCGATGGATTGAATGAAGCCGTGACCCTGGCCCGGGACTGGCCCAAGAAATCAACGACGATTATGGTTGTCACGGATGGAGATACCGTGCCCGATACCGGCATGCCCTCTCTGCCGCGCTCGGTTGCCAATGTTATGATTATCGGTGTGGGCGACAGCCGCAAAGGAATATTTATCGACGGTCATCAGTCGCGCCAGGACAGTGCCACGCTGCGGCAGATCGCCCGTCGTCTGAATGGCATGTATCATGATGGAAATGAAAAACACGTAACCACTGAATCGCTCGCAATGCTATCAGAATCAATTCCTCTGAAAAAAGATTCACAACGCAGTCTCAGAGAATACGCACTGATGAGCATCATAGCCGGGGCTCTGGTTTTCGGCCTGATTCCTCTCAGTCTCGAATTCGCGGGGAGCACCTGGCATACAACACGGTGATTCACTACTATGCGGGTATCTTTATGAAACGGTTTTTAGTGCTTATCTGGCTGCTCATCCCGGTGGTGCTGATTGTCTTGTATTACGGGCCCTGCCAGAAATACCTGGCCCGCGACCGGGCTGCGGATTTAATTGTGCAAGCCCACGCGGCTGAGGAAGGAAAACAGTATGCCGCGGCGATGGAAGCCTATCAGCAAGCTATCCTGGAAGTGCCTGAAAGCGATACTGGCGCGCGGTCGCGGCTTATGCTTGCGCATGCCAAAGCCAGAATGTACAGCGGCGAATTGCCTGAAGCAATGTTGTTTCTGGATGATATGCTCGGTGATCTCCAGAAAGCTGACGCGTCCAGCGAACTGCAGAGCCAGGTGCGCGGCACTCTCGCGACGGCTCAATATTACGCCGGCTGGCTTATGCGCCTGGAAGGAGCTGAACCGAAAGAATGGACTGAGCAGACCGAGGCGGCCCGGCAGAATTTCCGTCTTCTGGCGGAAGACAGCCGCGACAGCCGGGAGCAGGATCGGATGGAAAAATTTCAGAAAAATCTTGAGGCAACGATCCGGTTAGCCCGTATGGACCTTTCCGAATTACAGGCGCTTCCGCTTCCGGAAGAAGTTGCCAATACTAAAAATGTAAGTCAGAAAGTCCGGAAACAGGGCGAAGGCAAAGGTAAAGGCAAAGGCAAAGGTGAAGAGCCCGGCAAAGGCGAAAGCGAGCCTGATGATGCCCGCAATGCCGGCGCCGGCATGGGTGAAAGGCCTGAAGGAACCGGTTCCTGATTCTTAGTTATAATCTTAACCTTGTTATACCACTATGAATACTGTCTATCTTTTCCTGGCTGGAGTCCTTGTCAGTCTTATCTTCTCCGGTTCGTGCGCGGCCCAGTCAAATACGTCTGCCTCGATTCCGCCCCAACTGATTAACATTTCCGGTCAGCTTACGGAAGAACAAATGCGCGAGCTGAAAGAACGAATAGCCAGCGGAGCGATTGCCATCCAATCTTCGGCCGGTTCCGTCGCGGCACGCACGTCCCAGCCATCGCCACTGCTGCAGCAATTCATGCGCCTGCGCTTAGATCGGCGGCCCGAATCAATTGTCAGTACTCTTACTCAGGAAACATTCGGTTCCTGGCAACCGCCCACCAACGTGGCTCTGCGCTATCAGCATTTCGTCAATGCCGGCCATTGGGACAAGGTTAAATCAATTCTGGCTGAACTTCCGCCGCAAGACGCGACCCAGGTGTTTAAATTTACGATTGCCATGCTGATTGCAATGCCGCCCCAGCAGCAACCTCAGCCGCAAGCCCAGCAGCAGAATCAGCAGCAGGGAATGCCCGGCCAGCAGCAGCAGCAACGCCGACCGCACAAAAATCTGATGCTTCCCTCCGATGTGCTCGCTCTGGCCGATGCCGCTCCCTGTGCACTGTCAGGCGAGTATATTGCCATGCTCAGCATGCTGATGAAATCCGCGTTGGAAACCGAAGAAAATAAAACATTGCTTGTTCAGGAACTTGAAAAAGGCCTGGGACAGTTCGGTGGAAGCAATCCTTCAAACCGCCTGGCAGCTGCCGACCTGTTGATCGGCGTCGATTTGTATGATCAAGCCCTTGCATTCCTGCCTGACCGCGCGACCGCCCTGCGCAGCAATGCTATTCCTGTTATTGAACGCTATATCGCCTGCCTTACCCGGCAAAATCAGCGTGATAAAACCAGTCAACTGCGCGCTGATATCTGGAGCTTGAATAATTGGATATTCTCTAACAGTACCGCAACACCGGAACAGAAAAATCAAGCCCTGCTCAGGATTCTGCATATTCTACCTTCCATGCCCGATACGGTAGCTCAAAACTGGCTGAATGCCCAGTTCAGTGATGACCGCCGCCAGGGAGATATCCTGCTGTTAGCTCTGGCCGAAACGGTTGCCAAAAACGTTAACAGCCAGGATACGGTCGCCCGCACGCGCAACCTTGAAGCTGCCAGCACTGTTGTCAAGGCGTTACTGTCGGCTGAAAAAAATCCTCAGCCGGCCTGGTCAACGCCCCTGACGATTCTTGCGGATGCCTGGGTTAACGAAGCCATTACAGCCGCCGAAAACAGTGGAGGCCAGGGCCCCCAGATGCGTCCGCGTTATGATATGTATGGCAATATGTATTTTGCGCAGGATCCCTACAATTACAATAATCAGGGACAGCAGCAGGCAGAGCCGCTGGATATTCGCGACATGCTGGCTACGTGGCCGGATGAACAATGGCTGAATGATATTGATCCCAGTATCGCTCTCCAGGCCCGGATAGCCCGTCTCAAACTCCTGTCGGCCAATGATGAACCCGAAGCGGCGCTGGCAGTCCTGCTTGACCTGGTCAACCGAATTCCCGATGCTGCTCCTAAACTGGTCAGGGAATTTCTTACGGGTTGGGCTGAAGCCAATAACCCTAGCGGCAATCGCCAGTCGTCGGGACGGTATTATAGCCCCTATGGACCTCAGTACAACAATCCTAATGGCATTCCTCTAACCCGCGCGAAACAGAAGTTTGCTTTGCATCAGCTGGCCCGGCTGCTTACGACGCTGGAGCCGTTTCTGAGTAAGCCGGAAGACCAGAGAAGTGTCATAAACGCTTTCAGCAGCTGCCATAGCATGGCTGAAGTGTTCCGCTATGAGGATATTACGAACGTGCTCGGAGCGATAGACGCTCTCGCGCCCGAGCCTGTATTCGAACTGGTTGGCACAATGCGCACCCGCCTTGCCACGCTCTGGCGCGACCCGAAAGTTCAGCAGGAAAGCGAAACCAAGCGGTCGGATAAGGAAACACAAGCGGAAGTCGCCCGCGGATATGAATTGGCCAATAAGATTCTCGACCAGAATATCGCCGTCAATTCCAATGACTGGAAACTCCTGATCCTTAAAGGCGCCCTGCTCTTCGATTGGTCGGAATTCGAGTATGGCCGGGAAGTCGAATTAGCGATATATACCGATATGCGTGACCGTGCCTTTGCCTCGTTTGAACGAGCATCACGGCTGTATGGCGCTCAACTGACCGAAATGGAAGAAAAAGATTATACTCCCATTGTCTATCAATTCTGGTTTAATGCCACGTTAGGCGCCAGCGACCTGGCGTATCTGACCAGGCAGCATGAGCCCAGCTTGAATCGCCTGCAGCAAATCCGCGCCGCGATTCTCAGCCTTCCGGGTGATATGGCCGAAAAACACATGGAGCTGTTCGGTAAAGCGTTAGGCCAGAGTATCTATACCTTGAAACCGGATATGAAATCCCGCTACCTGCGCGCCGGTATCGAAGTTGTTCAGGACCATCCCAGTGCTGAAGAAGCGCGTAAACTGGTCGAGTTCTATAAAAATCTCCTGGATGAAGTTCAATTAGTAGTCACTATTGACGGTGATGCCACGGTTGGCCATACGCGCGAATTCGGCGCGCTGCTCAGCCTTGTTCATACGACTGATATAGAACGTGAATCAGGCGGCTTCTCGCGCTATCTCATGAATCTTAAATCCGGCCGCGGCGGGTATTATTACGGGTATGGCCAGCAACAAATCGATTATCGTGACAATCTTGAAAATAATATTGAAAAAGCCCTGGATAAAAGCTTTGAAATCGAATCGATTACGTTCAGCAGTGATAAAGTCGCGTCGCATGGTATCGCTAAACCAGGCTGGCGCGAAACGCCTCTGGCCTATATCCGCCTGAAGGCAGTTGATGCTTCCATCGACCGCATTCCTCCCATTCAGATGGACCTGGATTTCATGGATTCCAAAGGCCAGGTTGTTCTGCCGGTCGAATCCCAGATTCAACTCGTTGACGCGCGGCCCGACACGGTTCCCGTCCGACCGGTTGAAAACCTGGAAGTTACTCAAATTGTTGATGACCGTGAAATCAAAGACGGCAAACTGCTGCTTGAAGTTAAATCGACCGGCCAGGGATTGATTCCTCCTCTCAATGACTTGCTGGCCATGGATATTCCCGGCTTTACTATTGCCCAGGTTGATGACCAGGGCTTGACGGTTAAAGAACTTTCTTCTGAAGAAGATGTCGTCGTTCCTCTCTCGGAACGGAACTGGCTTGTTTCACTGGCG
>CAZCLS010000118.1:1493-9341 GCA_964499565.1 uncultured bacterium | reverse complement strand
TGAATGCCGGCAAACAATTCTGGGGTTGCAAAAATTACCCGAAGTGCAAAGGCACCCGCCCACTCGAGAATATACCTCTATCTCACTGATCCATCCCCCCCTTCACACCACCCATCCACCCGCCGGCTCACACCGTGCGCCTCCTGCACATCGCCAGCAGCCACACACCAAGCAGGCCCGCTATTCCCATCCCCGGCTCGGGGATTACTTCCACCGCCCCGTACCTTCCGAATGCCGTCGGCGCCCACTGGCTCAGCCAGCTGGCCTGCAGCCAGTCTTCTGACCGCGCGACCGACGACAGACGCAACTCGTCCAGGACCGCATTGCAGTCATCCCCCAGCAACAGGTCGTTGGCATTCACTTTCACGGGATTCATACCGCGCGATACCGTGTATATGGTTGTGCCATCTTTAATCAGGATGCACTGGCCATTGATACCGTCCCAGCTTCCCGCCAGGTAATGCCAGCCAAACCAGCCCGTTACCCCGCTGACCCCGAGCTGTTCATACCGGTTTGACCCTGTTATCGACAGATAGACGCCATCATCGTTGACATGCGCCATGCTGAACGATGACGGCTTGTTCACGATATTTCTGGTTGCCGGTGGCGCTAAGGAATCATTCAGCCAGGCTTCAACGGTGAATGCTGAAGAAACATCAATGTCTCCCGCGTTTATTCGGTCTCCCGCGCTGAATTCCTGCCCGCCGCCGACCAGGCCCGGCGCGTTCGTGTTTCCCAATCCCGTGGCATACCGGCCGTCAACCATATTCTTCGGATCAGACGCCGAGAGATGCCAGACACCCGCATATCCATTCGTCCAGACACTTCCGTCGGTTGTATAATACGGCGTCGAAACACCGGTTTTGCCCATAAAGGCATAGATGTACGATTGCGGATTACGCATCTTCCTCACCCGTACCCACGCGTATGACAGACCATTTGTATTCCAGCTGTCAATTTCATATGCCAGCTCATGCTCTTCATCATCAGAAAACCGCAGGTCTGTACCTTCGGCATAATCAAACAGTGAATAGTCAAAACCTTGAATACCTTTACCTAACCTGACCAAAACCGGGAAATTACTCAGCGTTTCTGTGCCCGAATACCCCGAAAACGTGATCTTTATCCGGTACAGCCATTCCTCAAAAGAGTCTTCCGTCATAAAATATGTGCCGGCTTCCGCCCATCCCTCGCCGATGCTGTTGGTGCCGTAGCTGCGGTAATAATAACGCGTGCCTTTTGTTAATCCTGTGACAGCGACTGAATACGTTCCGGTTGATTTGCCGTTCAGCACTATCACATTGTCCCACGCTTCCGGATCAGCTTTAGCATCCGTCTTTCCCCAGTAAAAATAAATATCAGTCGGTTCTTCGGCATAATCAAGCACGGCATTGAACACGGCCGACGTCGTAAAAACATCTGTCACTCCCGGCTTGTCCCGCAGTGATACGGCCGGTTTTGTTGTGAACACAACGGTGCTGTCCGCCCACGAATCCGATGCGGTATTTACCGTGTAGTATCGGTAATAGTATGTTGTGCCGTAATCTAATCCGGTAGCCGGGTATGCCAGCGAACCCTGCGGCTGAACACCAAGCTCCGACCAAAACTCCCAATTGTTTTTTTCCATTCCCCCATCATGTTTACCATAATAAACAGTGACTTCAGACGGTGTCTGCCCGGTTGATATAAGCTCTCCCCGCAGCAAAGCTGATGTGCTCATGACATTCGATACCCCCACATCATTGGCAATCAGCGGTTCCGGCCAGGCAATCTCCTGGATGGGGATATTGTACAGGCTGAACAAACCTACACCACCGGCATTTTTCACATAGGGCCCGGCATAGGAATGGCCGGTATAGGATATCCCGGTTACATCCCTGCAGCGGCTGGCTAACGTCAATACAACTGTATTGCTGGCTGTACGCCCGGCGGTAACCGCTATAAGGTTGCCTTCCAGTAGAAAATCGTTTTCCGCTCCCGCATCGAACGTCAGGCTGTCTGTCGGATTACGCATGACCAGCGTTATTTCTTTGCGGCTGGCATTGCTGAAAAAGGCCTGCTTGATATTGGGCGGCTCTATGTTGTTCGTGTTGCTTGAACCATACAGGTCCCGGGCAACCAGGTTGAATGCCTCATCTCCTATCGCTTCGTATCCGTTGGCATACTGGTAGTGGCAGCCGATATGACCGTCAAATCCCAGGGTTGAGATACCCGTTATCTTCATGTTCGGATAATCCGCGAACCGGCGCTGCCGGTCGCGCAGGTCAACATCGTTTTTCTCTACACTGCAGCCGACACGAACCTGACATACATACACCTGTTCAAACCCGCCGTAATTATCAACCCAGTCGTTATACAGATTGGTAAAACCGTTCTCATGCGTGTTGGCCGCTCCCAGGTCGGATTCCCCCTGGTACCACAGAATCGCCCGCACACTGCCGGTTACTCCCGCGTAATAGGCCCGGTACAGCAGGCGTCCATAATTATTTACCAGGCTCATCGGGTTACTGTCGGTACGCTTGAAGTAACTAATCGGTTGGGCGCCTCGGCCATTATTGATAATGCAAATCGGCATGTTATACGTGTCTCTCAACCGGCGGCCGAAGCGCAGCGACCACTGACCGACTCCACCCGGCGCTTCATGCCCCAGGTCGCCTTCAGCCATGCGCCAGGTATGGTCGCCGGCAATCGTAGCGGGTATGGCGCTGCGCGTGCCGAATGAACGCACAAACGGATCCTGGTTGCCATTCGCGCTCGCGCCGCCTTCACGTTGTGCCACGGCATTCGACTGGCCGTTTACCAGGTAGACATCGCCGACAACCACATCTTCTATCCGCGTAATTTCCATCGATCCCCCGCCGCTTTCCAGCGATACCACAAAATCATAATTATGCGTTTCAGCAGTAATCTCCGTGGAAAGGCTGAAGGACGCTTCACCGGACACATAGGAAAGTGATTGCGTTTTCGAAGAATAAAGAATATCATCGCGATAGACCGTGAGAACTATGGCGTCATACCCGTTTGAAATAACCGTGCCGTTAACCGGTACAATCGCAGAATTGGATTGCAGGTCGCGCGGATATACCTGCATGTATTGGGGGATTTTACTGAATACTACCGGATTGGCAAACAGCGGCAATGAACATAACAACCAAAAAACAGCAGAAACCATTTTCATCATTTTTCCTCATGAGTAAAACTTCACGTACAGGCATGTCCGCTAGCAGCCGGACAGTACCTGCGAAAAAAATGGTTTCTGCTATTTCAGATAGTGCTGATAACCAATGTCCATCTGAAATGTTATTATAGCATATTTAAGAATGTATGTAAAAGACCTGAAAAGGCAAAGCGACTATGCCGGCAGACGCTTAAAGGCCTGAAGGGCCGAAGTATGTTAGCCCGGGGCAACGCCCCGGGTACTGGAATCCCTCGCCCGCCAAGCCCTGTAAGGGCGGAGTAAACGTGTCTGGTGGACTCTCAGGTGCACACACGTAGTCCCGCCAACCATGAAATATCAGAGTGCCATGATGGACACTGGCATAAAGATTTTTCCTGACTCTCTACTTCGCCCTTTCAGGGCTTGATTCTTAATGGGACACAGTTCCCGGGGCGTTGCCCCGGGCTTATTTACATCGGCCTTTCAGGCCTTCTTCCACCACCCACCAACCACCACCCACCAACCACCGATTACCATTAACCATCACCCATCACCCATCACCCATCACCCATCTACCATCAACCACCAACCATCAACCACCAACCATCAACCACCACCCACCAACCACCGATTACCATTAACCATCACCCATCACCCATCACCCATCACCCATCTACCATCAACCACCAACCATCAACCACCAACCATCAACCACCAACCATCAACCACCAACCATCAACCATCGACCATCGACCATCGACCATCAACCATCTACCATTAACCGCCTCTTATTCCTTCAGCAGTTTCTCCATCTCATCCGTCTGGCCCGTCAGTTCCCAGCGGACGAGAGAAAGCGGAATGAATCCGGCCGAGAAAAACTGGTCGAAAAATTCACGGAACGAAAATTGATCTGCCTGCAGGCGCGAACAATCGGCGATCAATTTGTCAAGCTGGACTTTGCCCATCAGATAGCCCATGCCATAGCCCGGTTGACGTATGTACAGCTCAAGGTCGTCCCAGAGCAGGAAACTGTCGCGCTTGGCATACCCGCGCGGCGTCATTGTGGCGGCATAATCCAATCCCTGCTCAAACGTAAATTCGTTGGTATGCATCTTGAGCGCCGCGGCCGCCCGCGCGGCGCGGAACCCGACTAAGATATACGCTAACTCGCGCGAGCGCGGACGGTCGTCAAGCAGGCCCATGTGCGTCAGGATCTCCTCGATCCCCGTCGCCATCCCTTCCGCGCGCAAACCGCAGATATGATACGGCCGATTCGCCGCGCGGATGACCCGTTCATCATGTTTAATGCGCCGGGCATCCGGTGCATGACCACACAGGTCGTGCGCGTCCAACGGTAGTACGTCCCGCGCTAATATTTCCTGGAAGAAGTTCCGCACCGCCGGTGGTTCATATTTTGCCGGCAGCGGTTTGGGTTCCATGTAATTCGGTTCCTTGAACAATTGTTCCCGTTCCAGAAAATCAAACAGATGTTGATGACCTTCTTTATACAAGGCCTGCACTTCCTCCAGGGAAGACACCAGTTTCTGTTGGGGCAGATGCTTGTTGTGAAACTCTTCCAGGCGGGTAAAGGTGTGCGACCGCTCCAGCTCTCGCTGCACGACCGCGTATGCTTCTTCCCAGGTGTACGGAAACAGGTACACGTTTTTCATGAACCAGTTCCAGTTCTCCTTGCCTACTCCCGCCGAGGCGGTGAAGCTGTCAAGATTAGATTCAAGCCAGGCGCGGAAATCATCAACCGCGGTGATAATATTCTTTATATCATCAACCAGCTCCGGATGATGGTCTTTAACCTTCACGGTGAATTCACTCCACATGTCATGTTCGCGCTGCTTCATCTTGATCGCCAGCACCGCCAGGTCATGCGGAACGTCAACTAAGTTTTCTTTTCCCTGCGCGAGCAGTTTCGGCACAACCGGAAGCCGTTCCTTGAATTCATCGATTATATTGGATTCCAACGGCAGTTTTCGCGGAATCCATACCGCTCCTTTCATCGTTTCCTCAAAACGCGGAAAAGTGCAATAAAATCCCGGGTCGCGTGACCAGTTCTTGATCACGCGATGGTCAAACTCAAGCCCGTTCATCTCCGCCCGCACAATGTGATAGTCCACCTGCTCGTTAACAGGCCAGGCGCCGATGTCCAACCCCGTCAGCCGGGTCTGGTATTCTTTCAGCTCGTTGAAGCGGGCTGTCATTGCCGACGCGCTATAATCAGGTACGCCATCCTTGCATTTCGGCTCGCGGAATTCGCGGAAGGCGTGAAAAAGTGCTACCAGGTCTTCATAGGTTGCATGTGCGTGTTGCATGGTGGTCCCTTTGGTTTTTATGTTCGAAGAGTATGTATTATAGTCGTTCAGACTATTTCTTTCTGATGAAAAGCATTGCTATACCTGCCAGGAATATGCCTGCACTGGTTGGCTCGGGAATCAGTTTAACTTTGACATCCAGTGAATCTGTGAGCGGTGGATAATATTTATTGTATATGTCTACCGTAAATTGATAGTCTGCATGTGGTGTGGCACTGAAATCCAGAGTAAGTGAGTTCGCGACAGTATTCATCGTCGTGCTGGTCGGCAAATTACTGACATGAAAATAGACCGCTTCCGGGTCGATGCCATTCGCGGTATAGCTGACGGTGAACGGCCCCTCGTATACAACACAATTCGTTTGCCCGTTGATAACCGGTGTCATGTTTGTCAGCGCGGCTCCTGAATAGCGTAGAATTTTTTCCCACAACACAAACCGATTCGGCGTTTGTCCTTTAAGCTTGAAAACCTGGTCCATGCCCGCCTCCAATGCCAGGGCATATGTACGGGCATACTCAGCTAAATCCTCCCACCAGGCGCCGTTTCCATAGCGAGAGATTGAAACGCCATCGTTCGTTATCGCAGCCGGCCATCCGGAACTGAGATTCGGAGATTTTTCATTGGCATACTGTTCAAGGATATGTCCCGCTTCATGAATAATCACGTACGCTCCAACACCTTTCACCATGTTCAGATACTCTTTACCGCCGTGGGCTGCCGCTCCGCCGATATCGTCATAATAGGCCATACCGTCTTCGTCGGGATCCGAAACGACGTTAAATGCTTTGCGATACATTTGGGGAATCTTTTCAGCTTCACCTTGCGCGAAATCCAGGCTGACAACGTTTGAGCAGGCATTCTCAATCGATATTTTAAACGGCACACCGCCCAGCGAAGCATTCCATACCCTGCCAGGCGTTCCCCCGCGATTCATCGCGGTTTCAAACGGCCCGGATATAACCTGCACCTGGTCAGTGCTGTTCTGACCAAGTAACGGTATATACTGCGTATACTCATCCAAAATATATGCCTGCGTCTCAATACAAAAAGCTAAAACTACACATATACTGCCAACGTACAACAAATAGTTCTTCACACTGCATCCCGGGTTCGTTACATATCCGCATTCTTACCATTACTTCACAATCATCCCAAATGGAATTAAAAATGAGCTGCTTCATATAACCTGGAATAAAAAAAACCCCGACAATTGGAGTCCAGTTATCTTACCAGCTCATTGTAATAATACCATAATCCGTCAATTATGACCAGTGCCCTGCATTGCGAATCAGCTTACGATAGCCGAGTGTTTTCCTCGGAACCTTCAAGACGCCAGTTTTTTGCGAATTTGTTATATTACTAAAGATATACTATAATGTATAAATAGTATTATTTAGTGATTTTTTTTACTCTAACTGGTACCTGTTATGAAAAGTACATTGTCTGCCATCCTCCTCACTTCTTTAGTATTAAGCTCATTAACGTATGCCGGTGTTGTTCCTGTTCAGAATCCGCTCTATAAAGGCAAAGACCAGAAAGACGATCTGCTCCTCTTTGTCGGCAAAGGCTCTGACGGTGGACGTCTGGCAATCGATAATCATGCCGAATTTATGGTCGCCCGTGATACCAACAATGTTGTCAGAAACTGGAATAACGCCGGAACATTCAAATGGTCGTTTGGCCGCTATGGCTATGATGGCCCGCTATCCGAATACCCGCTCTTCGAAGCTGATGTTGATGGATCGCCCGCGGTAACCTTTGACGGCAATGACAAGCTCCGCATGATTACCGCAAGCAGCACGCCGCTGCCTTCCACAATAACCGATGGTATCCTTTCAATCGAGTTGTGGCTGAAAGATCCGATGGTTGAACCTGAAGAAGTAATCCTTAGATTTGAAGACGGAGATAAAAACCTTAATATTACAGCTTCACAATTTGGATTGAAAGGATCGGACGAATGGCAGTACCTGGTTCTGATATCAGATGGCAAAAATACGAGCTTTTATAAAAACAAAAAAAAAGTAAACGTGATAAACAGCCCTCTCGCATTCAGTGAAAAAACTATCATAAACCTGGGAGCCGGTTCATTCAGCGGCTCTATTGCTGCCGTTAGAATCCATACGGAAACGATGGAACCCGAAGACATGGATCATAACTACAAAGGCGGTGTTATACTCGGCACACATCTCTTTTATGCCATTAACGCTAAAAAGCTGGATGATATGATGGTTGGCGACCCGACGCGTGAAAGCGATGATCTCGAAGTTCGTGAAAGTGAGCATTTCGTTTCGATGTGGATCCCGTCCGGTAATCCTAAACCGGAAGACGATATCGCTAAAAGAGTCGAAGAACATCAACTGCCCGACA
>CAZCLS010000118.1:0-1393 GCA_964499565.1 uncultured bacterium | reverse complement strand
CCTAAACCGGAAGACGATATCGCTAAAAGAGTCGAAGAACATCAACTGCCCGACAGTGAAGTTGCGTATGACTGGATGTCCCATACATTAGCATTGCACATGCCCCTGGTCTCCGATAAAGAAGAACTCCGCGGCGATGGCCGTAAATATAAAATCCATCACGGCAATAAATGGCAGGGCGGCGATTTCATGGGATTTGACGGTGATATTCAGTTCGGCTGGGGCTGTTCCTATGCCGGTTATTTTAATGACCATGAACTTACCCACGGAGTCGATGCCCACCAGATGGGTGCGATTGAAGGCCATTGGTGGGAAAGTCATGCGAACTGGTGTCCGTCCTATGCCGGCTTCCCTCATGTCAATCCCGCTAACCTGTGTTCTCAACATGCCCATGTCTATCCTTCAACGGGCGGCAACTATTATCATGCCTACCTGATCTGGGACCATTTAGCCGAGGATCCCGAATTCGGACCTCTTTTTCCTACCCGGTTATGGAACTATAATCCAACCCCTGATACACGTGTTTTCCCGCCTCTGGCAATGAAAGAGATGGATCCGGATCCCTCAACCCCGTTTGATGATGAATGGGTGGAAATGGCGGCTAAGAATATTACCTGGGATTATAAACGCCATCCCGAATACAAAAAAGATTATAAAGCTGATCCCCGCCTGCATTGGATCCTGCTTGAACAAGTCCCGCATATGGAACCGGGCTGGTATGAACCGCCTAAATGGCGCGCACCCCAGCAGCATGGCTATAACCTCTGTCCCCTCGACGTTAACCCCGGAAACGTTTCAGCCGAATTAACCGGGTATATCGATGCTAAACGCGGTTCCGACTGGCGCGCTATGTTCGTCGCGGTCCAGAAAGGCGGGTCTCCCCGCTACGGTAAAATCTTTACGACTGACAAGCCCGGTTCCTTTGAAGTCCGGAACGATGATAAAGACCTGTTCCTGGTCGTTGTTGCCACACCGACAAACATTATTAAAATGGGTATTTTTGGCAACGACCCCGATGCGGATTATCGCAAACCGGGCAAAGACAGGTTCCCGTACCTGGTAAAGCTTAGCGGCACAACACCGCGTGCTGATTTGTTTCGGCCAACTCCCGGTATTCAAGGTAACGTTGCACCAACCGCCTATGTCGCTCCCACCGCCCATATCGGCCCCAATGCCCAGGTTCTCGATAATGCCCGCGTCGAAGATTATGCTACGGTCGATGGTATCGTGCGCGGTAATGCCCGCATCACCGGCTATGCCGAAGTAACCGGGAAAGCGGTCGTGGAAGATAACGCCCGCGTCTCCGATTTCGCCCAGGTTAACAGTCATATCTATGGCGATGCCCGGGTTATGGAGCATGCCACAGTTAATGGCGAGACGTACGATTTCGCTG
>CAZCLS010000117.1:0-9395 GCA_964499565.1 uncultured bacterium | reverse complement strand
TGTAATTTTGATGGGTATAGCGGGCAGAACACCGAGAGAGACGAGTTGATTTTTTTGGGGCTGGGCGGAATCCCGGCCTTTTTTTGGCAAGTTCACATATGCCTTGATGATCAGATTGTCAATGTAGCTGACCGGAATGGCAGTAGCGTCAGCCTGCAGAGTAAGTTCGCGGCCGCCGGGAACGGGAGTAACGCTGCCGAGAGAAATGCCGCCGGGCGGGTCGCTGAGTTCGAATTGAATGGAATTAAGAACAGGATTGCGTGGTACGTTAACAACAATCCTGGCCGTACCGCCGGTAGAGATCAGCACAGGATCAGTGGCTGCCGCCTGAATAGCAGGCAAGGTACGAGTCTGGTTGCGTTTAACGGACACCATGAATGACTGGAAAGGCACAAGGTGGCGGTAGAGAAAGGCCTGCATCATGTCCTCGGCCGGAACAGCGGGATGCTTGACTACCTTGTCATTTATCAGGGCCCGGCCTTCGAGTTGCAGAGGGATCGGATAGAAAGGAACGCGGCCGGGTGCTGACAACGTCATGCGGATCCGGTCACAGCCGGATGGAACATGATTGCCATGCAGGGCAAACCCATCCGGAGCGTTTTTCAGACGAATATCAACAGCACCGTCGAAACCGTCTTTACGGATCAGGTGAACCGTTAAAGGGACAGCGCACCCGGCTCTGAGATTCAGGCTGGAAGGGGTAACGCGCAGGGCGAAATCGGGCCGGGGGGCACTCAGCCGCAGGCGATAGCCGTAAGCCGGTCCGCCATGCTGCCGGGCATCGGAAAGCAGGAGATAATACAGACCGTCGTGAGGCATCCGGGCACGCAGATAGGAATCGGCATGGTGAGTATGCAGGCCTGATTCTTTATCAGGGGAATCATCGTTCCAGGCAATAACAACACCGCGCGCGTCGGTCAGGGACAGGAGCGAATCCAGCGGCGAATTAAGTCTGCGCGCGAAAACTTCAGCAACTATCTCTTCGCCGGCTCTGCCTTCGAAGCGGAAAATGTCAATATCACCAGGAACGGCAACGGTACCATTGACAATGCGCGGCAGAGTGAGCCAGGGGGCATTGGTGGAAGCATTATTGGGCTCCATTTCAGCGTATTCGGGCAGGTCGTCGACGGCATAAGGCAAGGAATTGTAAAGTAAGGTATCACGCCAGCTGAACGTTTGACGAATGTGATCACTGCCGGGCCGGGTATCGAGGAGCAGGTTGTTTATTGAAAGGTTCCAGCCTTTCAGTCTGGCAACGGTTTTAGAGCCGGATTGTCCACCGAGGGGAAACATGCGGGAAATAAACGGCAGTTCTCCGACGGAAAGGCGATAAACAAAATCTTCACGGCCGCGAAAGATGGCATCCCTGATTTCGAGTTGAAACACGCCTGAGCGGGGAATGATATACATCAGAACGGGATCGGGGTCAAAACGATAATCATCAGAAAAAGCCAGTTCATTGCCCTGTTCATCATAGAGAGCCAGAACGGGCTGGAACCATCCGGGCACAGCATCAGCCAGGTAGGGAATCAGAGAGCGGGCCCGGGTTTCAATGACAATCTGCTGGCTTTTACGTGCATTGAACCGGAAGCGGTCAATATCACCCGGTCTGATCTGCCCGTTAATCACGACCGGGAGATCGAGCGGCGGGTCTGGCGGCAGAGGGGTGGGCACGTTAGGATTATTGGGTTCCCGTTCCAGCACTTCGGGGAGAACGCCCACATAGAATCTGACAGGATTGGACAGGCCCAGGGGCGTGTTGAGGCGAATGTCGCGGAAGCCGGGAACAGCATTTGAGGGAATAGAAATTTCCACGGCAACCATTTCAGCGAGCTGAGCATTTTTCTGGTTTTTACCGAAGTATGAAAACTCGTTCATCACATGCTGCAGTTGTCTGAAGCCGACATGCTCCAGGTTTTCGAGCAGGGGGTGTTCAGGCATGGTTACCGGTGTTTCGTTTGTGGCTTGAGCGAGTGAAGGCAGGGTGTTGGCGCGCCGCGTGAAAGCAGTGTCGCTAATACCGTTTTCAGCCATATAAGCCTGCCGGGCGGTATTCAACAGGCGGCGGAGTTCCAGCCGTTGTTCGCGGGTGAAATTGTTAAAAGGGCGGTAATATTTAATAACAGTGAGACTGATATCGGTACCGGAGACATACCCCGTAATTGCGCCGCGAAGAAACTGGCCGCCGATAAAAATTCTGCAGACGCTATCCTGGCAGCCGCCGGCTGGATAGATGTACCCGATATGCGGTTCTTTCTGTTGCGGCAAAGCCCACAGAAGCATTGAGAAAAGAAAACAGAAGCTGAATATGATGTGTGCGCGGTGTTTCATGTATTCATAATCTCCGTCAGCAATCCGCCGACTTCAGTGCCGGCCGGAGATGGAGGCAGAAGAGACAGATCCAGCCCCTGCGGATTGGGCAGCGGACCGTCGGGGTCGATACCGAGCAAGGTATAAATACTGCCGATAAGGTCACGGGGATAAACAGGACGGCTGGACACTTTTTCGCCTTTAGCGTCAGAAGCGCCGACGATGTGGCCGCCTTTAAACCCGCCGCCGGCGACCAGGCAAGAGAAGCATGCGCCGTAATGGCTACGGCCGCCATTCCAGGGAGAATCCCATTGAATTTTCGGGGACCGGCCGAATTCGCCTCCCCACCAGACAACAGTATTTTCAAGCAAGTCGCGATCGGACAGATCTTTCAGCAGGGTTGCAAGGCCGCGATCCATGTCGGGCAGGTTTCGGCGAATATATTCGAAATGCTGTTTATGGGTATCCCAGCCGCGGTAATTGACAGTAATATAGGGAACTCCGCATTCAACCAGTCTGCGGGCCATAAGGCAGGACTGGCCGAAGGTATTCAAGCCATATTGTTCACGCAGGGAGTCTTTTTCACTCGAGAGATCGAAGATGGTTCTGGCGTCACCAAACATGGTATCATAGGCTTGCGTTTCGCACTGATCGAACATTTTGAATTGGGCATTATCGGGCATAGCCTGGCCCAGGGTATCGAGCGAATGCAGCAGTTCACGCCGGGCGAGTTGACGCTGATCGGAGATATTTTCCGATACGAGGCCTTCAACAGCAAAGGGAGTTTTAGCCGGGTCTCCGCCGGTCGCGAAGGGTTTATAACGTTGGCCCAGGAAGCCGGCTTCGGAGAATCGGCCTTGCGGAGTGGTCAGCAGAATATACGGAGGAACAATGCCTTTATAGCCATGATCGTAGCCTTTGAACAGAGAAACGACCGCGCCGAGACCGGGATACACAAGGCGGCCGGGCATACGGCCGGTCTGCATCATGTACGAGGCAGTCTCATGCGCGTTTACGCCGTGGGTCATACTGCGAATGATAGAATACTTGTCGGCCTGCTGAGCCATCATCGGCAGCAGTTCACCGATCTGAATAGCGGGAATATTTGTTGCGATCGGATTATTAAGAGGGCCGCAGTAGTCATACCCCGCTTCCGGTTTGGGATCAAACGTATCGAGGTGGGAAGGGCCGCCCCACATCCAGATTTGGATAACTGAGCGCGCGGGTGCTTTCGGGACAGGCGGAACAGACTGCCCGAGCGCGGCGAGCAGGCGGGCGGGGTTGCTGTTCAGAAACGCTAATCCGGCGGTGCCTAACGCAAGGCGTTTGAGCATATCGCGCCGGGTCATAATGGTTGTATCAGAGAGGATACTCATACGTAATTAATGTTTGTAGAGAAATTCTTTAGAATTGACAAGAGACCAGATTAGATCCTCTGCCGACTGTTTTCTGGTGCGGTCGCCTGAAGCAAAATACTGTTGAATGGCAGCGATTTCGGCCGGGGTTGGCAGTCGCGAAACGATGGTCAGATATATTTCATCGATAATGGCGCGCGGTTTTTTATTTCCGGATTTGAACAGCCGCTGCCAGCGTTTGGATTTTGAGATTTTATTCTGAATATCACTGGAATTGATCAGATACAGCCGCTGTTCGGCAGACGGCTGATTATTGCGTTCGGAGACCAGACCCGTATCGCGCGCTGGCCGGCCGAACAGTTCGAGAAACGGGCTGGAGATACTGCCGTCAGCCAACGCGATAGTGCGGTGCTCTTCGGGAATGAAGGTAAACGGTTCGGGAATTGCGCTCGTATAGCGTTCGCCGGTATTCCCAATCCAGTCCAGCGCGTCAATCAGGACTTCGGCATCCAGGCGGCGCACAGGATAGTTAGCAAAAAAAGTATTGGTATTGGAATGAGCGCCGGAGGGAATGGAAGACTGTTGATAGGTGTGTGAATTTAGGATCAATCGGAATACGGTGCGCATATCATAGCGGGCTTCAATAAACTTTTTTTCCAGGTACGCCAGTAGTTCAGGATGGGAAGGTGGATTGTCCGGGCGCAAATCATCTGGTTCATGAATAATACCGCGGCCCATCAGCCAGAACCAGATCCGATTAACCATAACGCGGGCGAACCAGGGATTATCATCAGCGATCAGCCAATCGGCAAAGGCCCGGAGCGGGTCTTGCCTGGAAGATATAATTACTGTTTTTCCATCAGGAAACAAGGCGGTAAACCGGTTGGTCGGTGCGGGGTCAAAACACACGATTTCTTCTTTCCATTCAGCGGTAGACTTATACGCAACGCGGGAGAAGAAGGCGGCCAGGCCGTTGCGCCGCTCTTCCGGCCAGGAGTCTATGCGTGTGCCCATGAACGTTAATGCTGCCGCTCCGGCTAGAGCGACCGGCGTCCGTTCCTGAATTGCCCGGTAGAAATTAACGGGCGGGTCTCTAAAATTACTGCCGCTCGAAGTTAATAATTCGCGCGCAAATTGGTCATAAGGCATGTTCAGTCGAATGGCGTCATAAATCCAGCGATGATAGGCCTGCACGGCGTTGGGCCAGAGATTGATAGGAAACTCCGCTTTAACTCTCAGCAGATCACACCATTTCAGAGACCAGTACTCCGCGAACTCTTGACGTTCCAGAAGTTCATCAATCAGAATAGCTCGTTTAGCAGGTCGAGTATCACGCAGAAAGGAGCGTACTGCTTCAGGCGGGGGCAGGGTTCCGATCAGATCCAGATACACGCGCCGGACAAACACGGCATCGGAACAGGAATGAGCCGGTTCTAAAGTATGAGCATGCAGAACGGCGAGGATATGCACATCGATCTGGTTAGTTGGAACAGACCACTCGGCAGTTTCGAACGGTGTAACAACGGGATGCTCGAGAGCATAAATCCGGGCCGTCAGCATAACACAAAAAAGCAGATAGAATATTGTTTGCATATATAACCAGTAATGACGTCGTCGAGTCACATTTATTGTATACAGTATTAATTCTACGATAATTAGAGCTGGCTGGCAAGGCGTTCTGAATATGAGAGGAAAGGAGATTGATCGGCGAATAAGTGGGATAGGGAAAAAAGGTCTTTTTTTAATGGTGCTTAATAAAATGACAATTGGGTGCCAGGTGCCGAATTGTCATTTTAATTTTGTTATCTTCCTTTATATCAGTAAGTTATAAAGTGAACTATCAGCACCTGGCACCCAATTGTCATTTTGTTGGGGATGAACCGAGCCTCAAATCTGTTTATTCCATTGCGGATTTTGGGGCTGTGTGATTGCTTGCACTTGCTGCCGATATTGGCTATTATACTAAAGGAAGGGAGATGGTTGATGGTTGATGGTTGATGGATAATGGTCAATGAATAATAGATAATGATTAATGGCATGGAGGTGACGCATGAACAGAGCAGTCGCTACACTTATCTTGATTTCAATTACAGGTACATTGATTAGCACCGCCGAACAGTATGCCGGCTGGGCGGTCGGGCATAATACGGGTGGGTATGCCACGATCATTCATACAATTGACAGCGGAAACACGTGGGTGCGCCAGGGTAGCGGCCAGGTCGCGGATGTTGCTCTGAGTGGTGTATTCGCGGTAGATCCCGATACGGCCTGGGCGGTCGGCAATTCAGTGGACGGATATGGAAGTATTTACCGCACAACCGACGGCGGCCAGAACTGGATCCGAATGGGCATGGGCAAGACTGCGTTAGCGGGCAAAGAATTGGGAAAAGTACATGTCAACAGCACGAATATCTGGGTTCTCGGCCACGGAACGATTCTGTATTCCAGCGATGGCGGCACGAACTGGGTGGACCGGATTCCGGCGGGGTATGACAACGTGCTATTACAGGGATTATTCTCCCTCGGCTCGACGGTCTGGATCGGCGGCGAAGGCACAAATACCCACGACTACGCAACAATGCTGAAGAGTACCGATACCGGTCGGACGTGGAATCGCGTGACCGGCGGTGACATCACCCAGGCCAATCATATTCTGGGCATATCCGCGGCTAATGCCGATACCCTGTGGTGTGTTGGCGGGGACGGGTTTCTAGTCTTCCGCTCAGACGACGGAGGCCAGACATGGTTGCGCCAGCCTACCCCGGGAGCCCTGGGAGACGCCAATGAAGTTTCCGCGGTCGATACGAATAATGTCTGGGTAGCGGTTGACAACTTTATTGAATGGAGCACCGATGGTGGCTCCAACTGGGCTACTCATACGACGACATATTACACGATGGGCATCAGCGCGGTGAACACGCAGGATGTATGGGCGGTTATTAACGGCGAGAATCCTTTTATCGGGAAAATATATCATACTGATACAGGGGGAACGAATTGGCAGGAACAAACTTTGACATCCGGCGGTCCCCTGGCGCCGCTGTGGACAGTATCATTTGCCAAACAGGCGGTTCCCGAGCCCGGCCTGATCGGAACTTTTACGGGATTATGTTTATGGGTTGCCGCCAGGTGCGGGCGAAAAAAAGCACAGAACTGAAATGAATCGATAGCGCATACACACAGGAGAACCTGATGAAAATATTGATAGTCTATTATTCATTGTACGGCCATGTGTACCAGCTGGCGCAGGCTGCGGCGGAAGGTGTGCGTTCCGTGCCGGACGCGGACGCGGTACTGCGCCGGGTGCCCGAGACACTGTCGGATGAAGTACTGGAAAAAATGGGTGCGGTTGATGCGCAGAAGCAGCAGGCATCGGTACCGGTCTGCACCATCGACGAACTGGGTGCGGCGGACGCGGTCATCTTCGGTACGCCGACCCGCTTTGGCAACATGTGCGGCCAGATGCGCCAATTCCTTGATGCGACGGGCGGGTTGTGGATGAGCGGCGCGCTGGTCGGTAAAGCCGGCAGTGTTATCACCAGCACCAACAGTCAGCATGGCGGACAGGAATCGACAATCCTGTCATTTCATATAACGCTGCTGCATCATGGCATGGTGATTGTGGGGTTGCCGTATTCATTTCAAGGGCAGATGACAACCGATGCGGTCAATGGCTGTTCACCGTACGGTGCATCGACAATCGCGTCAACTGACGGATCACGGATGCCCAGTGAGAACGAGTTGGCGGGCGCGACATTTCAAGGCAGGCATGTAGCGACGATCGCGAGTAAACTAACAAAGTAAAAGATTATGGTTACCTGCTTACAGTGTAAAAAAGAGCTTGACCGGAAAAGAGATTGTCCAGCATCAATTTCCGGGGGTATCATGGGAGATGAATACATCGAGTCCTATTTCTTTTGTGATGACTGTAAGATATACACGGTAGAGATATATCACGACCGGTTTCTGGGAGAGGAAAGTGTTTTCTTTCGCGGACCGGTCAGTAAAGAAGATGGTGACGCCCAGGTAGCGATAATCAAGCGCTGCGACAGTCCCTGGGACAAAAAGTGCCGCTGCGCTGCCCACCGCGAATATTTCGGCAACAGTCTGGACTGACACCTGACATATTTTGCATAGTGGTAGACATAAAAAGCCCATCGGTACCGTAATATAAACCATAACAGGAACAGCGCCTTAAAACTATCCTATTGATAATCACATAGATACACAAGGTACTGTGCTGTGGAATATAAAATGCTATGCTTCTTCCTGAAAGCACCATATTTTAACCACAGGAGGAAGAACAATGAAAAAAAACATCTACATCATTCCGGTTACTTGTATGCTTGTTTTGTGCATGAATGTTGCGGGGCACGAAACGGAAGAAAAGCTGCCTGATCCCGGATTCCGTCCCGAAAGTGAGCATGCTGATGCGTTTCTCGCGGCGGTAACAACGGCAACAATCAGAGTATATCCCACCATAGTACGAACAAGGAAAGGCACAACCTTTTCCGCTGCGTCGCAGCGGCAGATTGTAACATTCATTACGTCACAAAATGTTGCACGCGGCAGCACGGCTCCAAAACCGATTGATCCGGGGAAACTGGAGGGAACTTTTCAGTGGGAAATCTTCCAGAACGACATGAAAACCATAGAAAAAGCGGTCAAAACCAGCAAAAGCGGCAGTGACTACACCCTGGTTATGGTATTTCTGGTTACTCCCATACCGTCGGGAGGAATAGCGGTTGGAGGCATACACTGCTATATACTTGACGCACAGGGAGAAAACGCGTTTTCGTTCCTGCTCAACTCGCATCATGAGCAGTTTATTGAAGCAAAGCTGCAGAGTGATGATGCGTCTGAAGCAGGGATGGCGCGGTTGGCCGAAAAAAGCACGCTGGTTGGTTTGCGGGCACTGCAAGGCCAGATACGGTCGGCGAAGGAAGTGAGCGATGTAACGAACCGGAGCAAATAAACATAATACATTTTGGTATACTATGTGGTATACTATCTGGCGAATAACACCAGGAAAAACTGCATGAAAGTACTGAACAATCTGTTTATCAACAATCGTGAATGGGCAAAGCGCCAGCGCGAAGGCGACCCTGAATTTTTCACCCGGCTCTCGGCCAGCCAGTCGCCGGAATATTTATGGATCGGCTGTTCGGATAGCAGGGTACCGGCTAATGAAATAGTAGATCTGCCGCCGGGCGACCTGTTTGTGCACCGCAACGTTGCCAATGTAGTTGTGCACACAGATTTGAATTGTTTAGCGGTGATTCAGTACGCGGTAGAAGTGCTGAAGGTCCGGCACATCATTGTGTGCGGACATTACGGTTGCGGGGGTGTGCATGCCGCTGTGCGGAACGACAAACTAGGTTTGATTGACAACTGGCTGCGGCATGTGCAGGATGTGTATCAGCGCCATACCCGTCTGCTGGAATCAGTTTCAAATCCGGCCGACCCTGCTGATCTGTCCGGCCGCATTCACCTGATGTGCGAATTGAATGTGATCGAGCAGGTAGTTAATGTAAGCCAGACAACAATCGTGCAGGATGCCTGGTCACGCGGCCAGGCGTTGACGGTACACGGCTGGATATACAGTTTAACGGACGGGCTGCTGCAGGATGTCGGGATGTGTGTGTCCGATTCGCGGGAAATGGCTGATGGTTACCGGGCGGCGATAGATAGTATAGAGAAGAAAATCCAAGATAGAATTATGTAAACACA
>CAZCLS010000116.1:2055-9423 GCA_964499565.1 uncultured bacterium | reverse complement strand
GTTGCGATGAGCAACGACACAACCTATTATGTTGTTAGTCGCATATCGTATAGAGAGGGACCGGATCTGCAGGACGTATGGGTAAATCCCGGGTTAGGAAATGAACCGAAAACAGAAGAGGCCGTCGGGCATCTGGAAAGCATATTCAGCGGGTTTACATTAATGATCTATCGCGGTTATGCTGGTGAAGGAGTTGTCCCGGTCATTGATATTGATGAACTCCGCCTGGGCCGCTCCTGGGATAATGTAGCACCGGTAATACCCGAGCCGGTGAGCCTTGCCTTTGTATGCGTATTATTCCCGCTGGCACTATCCCGCTGTTAGTTTCTCCCAAAGAAGAAAACAGGCGTTTATTAACCTGTATACAGCTTATGGCCCTAAACAACAATCGTTTATAAAATCAGTCGCCAGGCTGATTTTCCTGCATGTATTTGCAGGTTTCAGATATGTTTTCGGTAGCTTCGGCTATTGTTCCCTCCCGGAGATTCACCTATAATAATCACAATAATATCAGTAATTAATCCGCTTTCAGGGAGATTTGTATGTATCGTGGCTATTCTGCTCTTCGTGCCGGTATATTGATTGCAGCTGCAGCGCTTGCTGGTCCTGCGTTTGCGAATGTGACTAATGCGTTTGATAACGCCGATGTTCCGCGCATTGCCGTTGCCGGCAAACTCATGATCGACCTGCATCCCGATATCATGCTGACGGTCAATGAAGATGGTAAAGCAGTGAACTGGTTCAATGCCGGTTATTTGTGGGGTACATTCGGTGATTTCGGGTTTGACGGGCCGCCGGAACAGTATCCTGATTATGCTGTGACAGACGGCAACCAGTCTGTATCGTTTGACGGCAGTACCTGGCTGCGAGGAGACATGAGGGCAACACCCGATATTACCGGATCGAATGATTTTTCGGTAGAAGTCTGGGCCTATAATCCAACGTTTGAGCAGAACGAATGCCTGCTGAGCTGGGCCGCTAATGGCGGGGAGATGCTGTATCCCGCTGCGGAACAGTTTAAGACGAAACCCGCGACCTGGCAGCATATAGTTTTCGTGTATACCGGCAGCAGGGAAAAGTGGTATGTTGACGGCGAGTTGAACGTTGATAAGGCTGTCAGTCATACTATTTCCTCAAACGGATTTTTCTATCTGGGTTGTCTGCCGGACGGCAGCCGGAAGTACAGCGGTGCTTTAGGCGCGGTGCGCGTCCACCGGGATGCTATGTCAGAAGAACAGGTCAAACACAATTTTAAGGGTGGACCGGACCTGGGAACTGTTTTAATAGAGAATATCGATCCGAACCAGCCGCGCGATGCGACCTGGGGATATCATACCAACGAGTCGGTTAAGGCCTGGTTCTCGAAACATTTCCGGACGATGTGGGAACCGGCCAAGGACGAGAACGGTGTGATGACGGACGAGAAAGTCAGAAATCAACTGGAAGAATATGAAGAAATATATAATTTCTACACGACATTAGGCATGCATCCGCCTATTATATCGGCAAACAAAGAGCAGCGCGGTGATGGTCTCAAGTATAAGATCAACATCTGCAACAACTGGGACGGCGGCGCGTTTGGCGGGTACAATGGGGCGCGGGGCTGCGGGTATCCGATCCACGCACCGGGGATCACCCACGCGCACGAACTGGGCCATTCATATCAGACCCAGCAGATGGGGGCGTTTCCAGGCAATTTCTGGGAAACACACACGAGCTGGATGTCAAAAAAGTTTGAGAACCAAGGCAAGCTGTTTAACTACTCGTATGGAGCAGGGAACTTTTTTGTATCGAACGGGCGCAACTATTACGGTTCGTTCCACATTTTCGAGCAGCTGTTATTAAATCCGGAATACGGGGCCTTATTCATTGCCAGAATGTGGCACAACGGCAAGCGCGACAAGGACGGCACGCCTCCCTATCTATGGCAGATAGCTGAGACGATCGACCCTGATCCGTCCACGTCATTAGCGGACGAATGGGTGAAGATGGCGCGGCGCCAGATCACCTGGGATTATCCTGACGCGCTGAAAGTAAAAGGTACACCGGAGGCTCACCGGTTTGACCGGGCGCTGCTGGAACCGATTCCTTATAAGCCGGGCTGGTGGCGCAGTCCAAAAGAATGGGCGCCGCAGCAGTTTGGTTTCAACATCTGTTCGCTGGAGCCGACGGGAACGGTTGTGACGGTTGATTTTGAGGGCTATGACAATCCCGAGCGCGGCTCGGACTGGCGGGTGTGCCTGGTAGCGGTGAACACGAATGATGAGCCACGCTATAGTACGATCTGGAACCATGGCACCAACAGTATTACGCTCATGGATGATGAACACGAGGTATACCTGGCAGTGGCGGGCACGCCGTCGAAGATTATGGCAATTGATATGACCGGCGATTTCCGTTCACCCGAGCAGCACCAGTTTCCGTACCGGGTGGGGTTGCGGGGAGCGGTGCCGAAAGACACGGCGATTCCGCCGCCGCCGGAACAAAAAGGACACCGGCACGCTAACGGCGGTGGATTTGTGGCGGATACAGCGATGGTTGATGATACAGCCTATGTCGGCCCGCGGGCCCAGGTGCTTGATACAGCCAAAGTGCTGGGCAAGGCGCGCATAGAAGATTACGCGGTCGTTAAAGACAAGGCGACAGTCAAAGACGATGCGATACTGAGCGGACATGCTGTCGCGCGCGGTAGCGCGGTTGTGGAAGATTATGCCCGCTTGCGTGATTTTGCCACTGCGGAAGGCAGCACGATTGTGAAGGATCATGCCCGGATACTTGAGCACGGCACAAGCGCGGGCAAATTATCGGGGTATGCAACAGTCAAAGGCTTTGCCCACACGCGCGGAGGGAAAGTATACGGCACCAGCATTCTGGATGGCGGCTATACCAAAGAAAACGAGATTTCGAATGGCGTTTGGCTTACCTGGAGCTGGGGCGCAGGACAGAATCCCGGGGAACGCTATTTCGAATTAGGCGGATTATACGCGCAGTACCTGTTTGAAACCAATCATCCTTACTTGGCCAGGGATACATGCGGCATTACCTGGGGATACCTGGTTGGGTCTCCGACCGTAACAAACGGCTGGCTGGTGTTGAACGGCAAAGACCAGTTTGTTGACATGCCGAAGGATGTCGGCGATATGCGTGATATGACGATTGAACTGCGTCTGGAATGGAATGGCGGTGCGCCTGAGCAGCGTATTGTCACTTTCGCGTCGGATGAGGATAATTGTGTCTATCTGACACCTGCTGATAATGATGGTGTCCCGGCGTTTGTAATCAGAAAGGATGGGAATGAACAGATACTGAAGGCGGCCAAACCGTTGCCGCAGGGAGAGCCCGTAGACGTAAAACTGACATTGTCGGAAAACCTGGGCGAATTATATATCAATGGCAAAAAAATTGCGGAGAATCCGAGTATAACATGGAATCCGGAAGACATTCGCGCAACTGCCTGTTATCTGGGACGGGGCTATGACGGGCATTACTTCTCGGGGAAGATCGACTCGTTCAGCCTGTATTCAATTGTGCAGGTTGACAAGGCTGGCCCGGAACCTAATCCGGCTGCCTGGCTGATACCGCCGGCGATGTACTGCGATACTAAGGCGATCATGTACGCCGAGACGGGATGTGATCCATTACCGGGCATAGAATATTTCTTTGAAGAAGTCAAAGGCGGTACAGGCCACACTAGCGGTTGGCAGGCGGAGCCCGTCTTTGAAGATAAAGGTTTGGACCCGGGTAAAACGTATGCCTATACTGTAAAGATGCGGGACGCGCTGGGCAATGAAACTAAACCATCTGAAGCGATCGACGTGACATGGAAACCGAAGCCGGTATTTCTACCAGTCAAAAACGCGCCTGATGGTGCGACGATGTTCGTCATCGAAGCTGAACATTATCAGCATAAAACGGCATGCGACCATCATGAATGGCGCTTGCTGCAGGTGCCGGACGGCTACAGCGGTGAAGGAGTATTGTATGCGACACCGGAAGCGGGTCAGCCGATAACGGACGTGATGCTGCAATCTCCGCGGCTGGATTATTACCTGAAGATAGACAAGCCCGGAACATATTATGTTTGGGTGCGGGGCAATGGTCGGTATTACTACAGCAATACGATCATGCTGGGTATGGACGGAACCGGTACGCAGATACTCGATACCGGCTGGCGGGACCTGAAATACCGCTGGAAGTCGGCTGAAAATCCCTATGAAATCAAAGCCCCCGGCACCCACACCCTGTCGATCTGGATGGACCGTGACGCGGTCATGGTGGACCGGATCATCGTAACCACGCTGAAACCGGATGAGTACCAGCCGACCGCCGAAAAAGATGTGAATGGAGAGTTAGTCGGCAAAGGCCCGGCGGGAGAAAGTGCGGAAGAATCCAACGGCAAGCAGTACAAGCGCATGTCCCGCATGAAACCACGAACAGCGTTAGGATACTCAACCCGGAATGAAGACGGTGTCTTTGTCGAAGGAAAAGACGGACTGGTTGTGATGGAAGCCGAGCACTGGAACGGCAATGCCGAAAGTTTTACCGGCAACAACTGGACACTGCGGACCAACAGTGTGGTTATAACGCCCGACAGTTTCCAGAACTGGGCTAATGACCGTAACGGCGAGAAATTCAGCGGTAAAGGTTACATGCAGGCCAAACCGGTGGACGGCGCGGCATTGCTCATAACCAACCTTGCAAACAAAGCCCGCCTGGATTTCAATGTGGAATTTACACAACCGGGACTGCATTACATCTGGGTGCGCGGTCAGGGTGTTCACTGGCTCAGTGACACCGTCCGGGTTGGCCTGGACGGCAAATCGGAGTCGTGGGGCAAGGACATCGGATTATGGTGGACCGGCTGGCGCTGGGTGCCGACCAAGGCCTTTATGATAGACAAACCAGGTGTTCATACTATCAATGTCTGGATGGACGAAGACGGCACTGCCGTCGACAAGGTGCTGATCACTAGCAACAAAAATTTCAGACCGTCCAGTGAAGGCGAAGGTCCGGACGCGATCCCGACCGGATTAGGTCCCGGGGAAACTAAGCGGCGGCAACGATGACAGGTATGATATAGTCACTGCCGGTTCGGAATTCTGCAAAGAATATGTATTGCAGACCAGGCGTCTTTCCGGGGAGGGCTTCAGGTTGGAGCAGAAGGCGGGAAGGAGTTGTTCCGGGGTGAATCCCTGGATAGTAATGCGCAGCAGGAACACGGGCGAGGGAGTAGCCGCCATACTTGGCGACAGCGGTAACTGGAACAAAGGTACGATAGCCATGGACCTTATGGCAGCACTAAGAGGATTGAAGAGCGAAGCAACGTACCAAGTGCGCATGCCGGAAGGATACGGACCGGACCGGATAGTCACGGGCAGAGAATTAATGGAAATAGGTCTGACAATCGCATTCGGCACCAGGGGAGCAGGAGCAATTATACCGATACAATCAACATCTTTGCCGGGTCCGTTCCCGGAATCTATAGAAATATCAGTTAAATTCGGAGAATGATTTTGCGGGTATACTACCCTATCGAAGCACTGATACCTGTGATGGAATATAGATTTCATTCAAATAAGAACGTTTTAGGCTTAAATAATAACGTTCTTTGTAAACGAGTTTTAGAAAAAGCATTGCTAGTAATTGTAATTTTATCGTATGTATCTTCAAACGGGATATATTTTATTAAAATAAATTCATCATTCACATGCAAAAAGTTATTAAAAGGACTTTCGTTTATAGCTCCTTCCATAAAAGCTTTCGATGTATAATATTTTTTGCGCAAAATTATGTCAGGAAATTTATTGCTGTTTACATCTGCTATAAAAACATCGGCATTCATTTTATATGCGGGTCTTACATCCCCTTTGCTTTTTGTAGATCTATCAACCGTCACGTATATATAACGGCATATATTCGATGGATATCTTATCACACATATATCGCTTTCCCCAATTTTTTCATTGTGAATCAAAATATTTTTCTTCCCGAAATCAATACTACGAATAATGTCAAGATAACATATGGTCTCATCAGCGTATCTACAATAATTCCCGGTACTATATTTGACGAAGCAAGATGTATATAGGCGTCTATGTTGGTATATTTTAAAAAGGCCTCTTCCTTCATATGTTTAGTAAAATCATTATTAACAAAGGCAGTGCTCTTAAAGATTATGAATTTGTTTGTTGAACCTTCAACACCTGCTGTAAATAAAAAAAAGATACTTACAATACATGTCCATAAATTACGATTAAATGCATATTTTATAAAAAAAGTTGACGTATTCATTCTTTTCACCTAAGAAACTAAACTAATAATATCAGTTGCACGTCTGCCATTATATGAATCAATCAATGAAATGTCAAAAGACCAGAGAGTCGGAGAGTCGGGGTCGGACCGAGCTAACTACATTATAATGAAAGATATAAGGGTAAAAAAAGGGGTTAAAAAGGGTCTTACAGGTCGATCTTGGGGGGTAAATCGAGCAAGATGAAGTCAAAAACAGTAGTGAAAGGGTGTCTATCTAGGTCGATTTTGGGGTCAAAATCGACCTGTAAGACCCCAAAAGAGGGGGAAAAAAGGGGTTAAGATTATGAATAAGAATGAATTAGCTCGGTCCGACCCCGATGTCAGGCAGTATGCTGAAGCCTTCTTTGCGGGCGGCCGTGCATAATCGGGTGTCCAGGCAGATCATGGGGAGCGTAGATGGCCTGTTTTCAGCCGCGCAAATGGCTGCGGAGAGCTGGAGCGCATCAGCAGAGCGCAAGGTATGCGTTCGCAGTAACCTGACAGCCATTTCGCGCACGACCTGATTGGGCTGAATTTCGTACCAGCTCTGTTGAAAATCAGCAAGCCGCTGCAAACATACTTCCATTGCCGCTAACGACAGCGTGCCTTCCCGTTCCAGGCGCGCTAAAGCCGATACACATTCAACCGGTGTGGCCCACCACACGATCATTTCAGCATCGGAAGCCGCTATTTTCCTGATGGCGGGAGTATAGGACTCATTGACAATCAAAGGCAAAACAGCTGAACTGTCCCAGAAATTCATCGGTCATCCTCACGCTCGCGCAGCAACATATCAACCGCGCTGGCCATGCCGGTAGTGGTTGGCAGATCGCAGTCCAGTAGTGACAAGTCAAAAGATTTAGACGGACGCAACATAATACCCTGCCGTTCCAGCCTGGCCACGCGTCCCGAACTGTCATCCGCCTGGTATTCAAGCACCGAATCGATGCGGGCAACAGACCGGTTTCGGTCGGTAATAATAATAATTTCGCCATGCCGGACAGCATCCAGCAGAGCGCTGAGATTATTTTTCGCCTGAGTAATAGAGACAGTTTTCATAATAAAGCTATTATAGCT
>CAZCLS010000116.1:0-1955 GCA_964499565.1 uncultured bacterium | reverse complement strand
CCCGGGGAGTCAGCGTGGTGTCCTGCTTCAAAGCCCTGCGCAGATTTCTGGCACTGGAGAAGCCGCACAAATTGGCAACTGTCTGGATTTTTTTATCAGTGGTTGCTAAGAGTGTTTTTGCGCGCAGTAATCGTTGCCGGCGGATAAAAGCAGCTAATGATAAACCAGTATGTTTGACAAACAAACTATATAATGTGCTGCGCGAAATGCCTGACTGCCGCACCAGGGTGGGAACATATAAGTCCGGATTGTCAAGATTGTTCATAATATATGCAATCAATTGGGCAATAGCATCATTATCAACAGCGAGGACATTACTGCTGGCACGGGTAACGACCTGTTCAGCCAGGGGTGCATCTATAGTTTCCGGGAGGGGCAGGGAGCGCCCGGAGATCATGCGGTCCAGCATTTCAGCGGCACGGTAGCCCTGTCTGAAATAGACGCTGGAATTGGAAATACTACTGAGAGGTATTTCAGTCAACGCACAGATCATCTCCGGTTCGGAGAGGCACACGATAGCAACGTGAGCGGGGACGGACAACTGCAACGTGTGACAGCACGAAAGGACGTCGAGAGCATCGAGAGGATTTTCAACAAACAGAGCAAGCGGTTTGGAAGCGGCCCGCAAGAAACGCATGAGGGTACTATAATATTTTTGGGGCGGGATGTTCGGTTTATGATACCCGCGCAGAAAATTGGGTTCTGTATGGCGGGGATTATCAGTAAGCCAGATACACTCGGTGGAAAACCCTTTTGTGGCAAGCCTGGCACGGAAGCCATCATAATACAGATTGGAATGGCGTCGTTCGGTATAGAAACCAAAAAACATAAAAGAAGTGAAATGCCGTTCTAGAAAATGGTCAGCGACAGCAGCGCCTATAGCATCATATTCAGCCGGGACTTGGATAAGAGCAGAATCATCGATAAAGTCGCACAATTCCACTTTCGGGCAATCAGCCTGTTTGACAAACTCAACCAATTGATGTTCATTGGGATGGAGTTGTGAAATAATCCCGGCAAAATTGTTGTGATGTAACAGGGGTAGCGACTTCCAATTGACGGCCTGCAGTGTCCAGTTGGCATTATGGGCATATGTTAGGATACCGAGATACTTTTGATATTCGATCCAGGAATGGACCAGGAGAAAGCGTTTTGATTTTGACCGTTTCATATCTGAGAGCCGCAAAAACGTTAAAAATGGATAAAAAGGTTGTTTTATAATACAAAATGTCCCTTGAAAAGACAAGGTGGATTTTCTACAATGTGAGGTAACTAATGCATGATTTGATTCACATAACAATCGTATGGAGGAATATCATGGTTGCACTAAAACGGATATACAGTGTATGTCTTGCTGTGCTGGTATTTGGGAATATGGCATTGATTGGGCACGCAGGAATTATCGCTCACTTAAGGTTTGATGACACCCTTGACGATGAAGTCGGCAATTACTCCAACGCGCCGATGGGAGCAGGAACCGTTGAATATGACAATGACGGTATAGCTGATGAATGTCTGGAGCTGTTCGGGACGAACGGAATACCTGGGATAGAATGTCTAAGTGACAATACGATTGGTTTTGAGCAAATCACGGTCAGTGTATGGTACAAGTTGAAGAGCGAGCCGCCGGGCTACGGCACCTTGTTTGATTATACGCCCTGGAGCGAGCAGAAAAACATGACCTTTGATTTCAGGCCCAATCTGTGGTTGTATTCAGGCAATGTGGGTTTCGGGGCGGAGTCACGCACGCTGGACACGTGGTATCACGCGGCGTTTGTGTGTCATTATATTGGTGCCGGCAATGTGACTGGCACTGTCTATTGGAATGAATCATCTGTGTCATATGTACGCACATGGGGCGACCGGCAGCCGCACCCGATGGATCATCTAACTATTGGTTCTGAAAAAGGCATACCGGAACGGACCATTGACGGATATATTGATGATGTCCAGAT
>CAZCLS010000115.1:0-9441 GCA_964499565.1 uncultured bacterium | reverse complement strand
CGGTTGCCGGCCGTAACAGCCAAACCGGCGTACATGGATAAAGGCATAGAGATTGTGACCGGCGAACCGACTTGAGACCAGGCGCTGCCGTCGCTGGAGATGAAGCCGGTAAAGGTATTGGAATTTCTGACAAGTTTAACCCAATAGGGCGGAGTTTTAAAGGAATTAACAGAGCTTTTAGCGGTAGCGCCGCCGGTGCTTGAGCGGGAATACAGGCGCAGACCGTCCACCCGGCTCATGAGCACGGCCGCGTTGCGGGAATCGTCAGCAAGGGTTTCACGCAGCATGATACCGGCTTTGGGATCGCGATTGTTACCGGTCATGGACGTGATTCGAGCAATGATTTCGCCATCGCCATCGACCGGAAGGTAAGCAAACTGGAAATTATCGGGTTGGCCGCTTTCACCGATATTTCGTCCGGAGCCTCTGACGGTATAGGAATTATTAGCGAGGTGGGCGCCGCCCCAGGGACGCTGTTCATAGCCGATGAACTTAGTATCCCATTCAGGCGGAAGGGAACCTTTGGCAGTAAAAGGGATTGAGGCCGCGGCCCAGGCAGTTCCCTTACTATTGGCGGCCTGGCAGCGATAAAAATAATCAACCCAGGGCTGCAGACCAGAAACGGAGACGGAGAAGGGAGTGGCAGGTGTTTTAACGCCGATATTAGTAGAGTGCTGCCAGGAGCCAGCGGAAGAGCCGCCATCGGAAGTGCCCCAGAACATCGTAACCTGGGTATTGGAGACCGCTTCATACAGAATTTTTCCTGAGAGGGTGGCGGAATTGGTAGAAACATTCGAGACCCAGTCCCCGTTATTGATAACGGCCGGCAGACCGGAAGAATCATAGGAAAAGAAGATAGATTTCTGAAAAGGGGTACCCCAAGCCGTGTCAGATCGGCTGAGAACAGACAGGGTATTATCGGGCGTAACGCGGTAGACATCCAGCTGGCCGTTGCTGCTGGCCCAGTTGATGCCGCGCCAGGTATTATTGACTCCGCCGCCCTGATGACCGACCATAATCATGATAACATTATAATCCTGGAGTATCTTATGGGACCGGTCAGCGGCGATATAGGTCCACCAGTTTTCATCTACCGGACGGAAATGGTAAATAACAATAACCGGGCGGCCGTTAGTCCCGTTTTTCTGTAAATCTTCCTGCAGGAAATCGCGGGCGTAGATGGGGTCGTGGCCCTGACTGTAGGTATCCGCCTCGCCGGGCCAGATATTGCCGGGAAAGAGGTTCACATTGACGAAATGGATACCGTCCCAATCCCAGGAATAATGATACCCGTTAGAAGAAACGGAGCTGATATAATTAAGGTTAGTGCGTATGATATTGCGGTCTTTAATTTTATTAAAAACAAAAAGATTGATATTCACATCATGATTGCCGATACCTTCGAAAACGGGGAAGATGCAGCGGCCTTCACCATTGACACCGAAATCGGCGATATAGTTAGCCCACTGGGAGGGATATTTTGCCGCGACAGCACCATCGTTGATAAGATCACCCTGCATGATAAGAGCCCGGGGAGTGTCGACTGTGCCGCCTAGCGAAGCGGGATAGGCAGTCCCTGGCAGGGCGTTTATGACACCGACAATCGGCCGTCCGTTGGTTTCACCTTCGGTATAATGGGTATCAGACAGGGAGAAGAAGGTCAGATCAGCAGCAGCAGTCAGGGACAGACAGACGGCGGCAATCAAGCATATAAAGCGGGTCCGTTTCATACAAAACTCCGGAAATAAAGAATTAAAGCCTTTCAATAAGGGCCTGCATTAAATAACAACTGAATTTATTATAGCATTTCGAGAAGTTCCACACAAGATGGTATGGAAAAAGGTATTTTTATAGACCTATATTTTAGTATTAAATGGAGATCTATCTCCGGAATTGAATGAATGAAACGTTCGGTATTATTTTCAATACATTCAATTATGTAACCAAAAATATGCGATCAGCGTGTTTAAACTGATTGAATTAAATACAGCTGTTTGTTATACTATCACACGCAATTTATGTAATAATATGCTGGATAATAAAACAAGAGGAATCTGAATGAGCACAAAATTCACTGACAGGATTATGAATATAGTAATGACCCGTAATCCGACCGAGCCGGAATTTCACCAGGCAGTGCGTGAAGTCGTTGAATCGGTCGAGAAAGTAATTGAGCGAACACCGGCCTTTGCGAAAGCCTGTATCGTGGAACGGATCGTAGAGCCTGAGCGGCAGATTATGTTCCGGGTACCGTGGGTTGACGACAGTGGCGCGGTACGGGTTAACCGGGGATTCCGGGTTGAATTCAACAGCGCGCTCGGACCGTACAAAGGAGGGTTACGGTTTCACCCATCGGTTAATGTAAGCATCATCAAATTTCTGGGATTTGAGCAGATATTCAAGAATGCGTTGACGACCACACCGATCGGTGGCGGCAAAGGTGGCAGTGATTTTGATCCGAAAGGCAAAAGTGACGGGGAAGTCATGCGATTCTGCCAGAGCTTCATGAGCGAGCTGTTCCGGCACATTGGGCCTGACACGGATGTGCCTGCGGGCGACATCGGGGTCGGAGCCCGTGAAATCGGGTATTTGTTCGGACAATATAAAAAATTAACAAATACGTTTACCGGGGTCCTGACAGGCAAAGGGCTTGAATACGGCGGCTCGCTGGTACGCAAGGAAGCGACCGGGTATGGGCTGGTATATTTCACGACACGTATGCTGGAAGCGCGCGGCACAGACTGGCGGGACAAAAAGGTGGTTATTTCCGGGTCGGGTAATGTGGCTATATACGCGGCTGAGAAAGTACAGCAGTTAGGGGGCCGGGTAATAGCGCTGTCGGACAGCAGCGGTTACATCGTCGATCCGGAAGGGGTACATCTTGACACGGTCAAACGCATTAAAGAGATCGAGCGGGGACGGATAAAAGAATATGTTCGGGAGCACGCGTCGGCCAGCTACGTGGACGGCTGGCAGGGCATCTGGTCGGTAGCATGTGACGTAGCATTGCCTTCGGCGACACAGAACGAGATAGATGGCGGGGCAGCGGATGCTCTGGCCGGTTCGGGATGCATGGCGGTAGCGGAAGGGGCGAACATGCCCTGCACACCGGAAGCAGTAGCGATATTCCACAAAGCGGGAGTATCATTCGGGCCGGGCAAAGCGGCGAACGCGGGCGGGGTAGCGACGAGCGCGCTGGAGATGTCGCAGAATTCGATGCGATTGAACTGGACATTTGATGAAGTTGACCAGCGGCTGAAAATGATAATGGACAGCATTTACGAGCAATGTGTACAGGCGGCTGAGTTATACAGCACCCCGCACAACCTGGTAGCGGGAGCGAACATAGCGGGATTTGAGAAAGTAGCCACGGCGATGCTGGCGCAAGGCATCGTATAGCGATCAGATATAGCTCATCCAGTCAAGGTCGACGGATTTGACGTAGCAGATACCGTGCTGGGTCAAAGAATCGACATGCAGGTTCATGATATGGGGGCTATTGACCGAGGAGAAGTCGAGGACTTTGACAACGTGCTGCCAGCTGGCGGCATCGGGCAGCAGGTCGGTCAGCCAGTTGCGGGCGGAGAGCAGGAATGATTCATTGAAACGGTTGCCCGGTCGTTCGGGAAAGACGGCCAGATAGAGCATATCCATCTCCACCAGGTCATTGAAGAAATGAGTGCCAAGAGAGACTTCAGGCACCAGGCCTTCATGCATGACCGCCAATTCAGAAATTACCGAGACAGTTTTAATTTCCTTAAAAGAGACAGGAATACCCATGGCAGGAGTAGACGTACCCCAGCGCCCGGGACCGAGAATCATTAGAACAAAAGGATCGGTGCCGGCGCTGATATGGGTGATGCGGCCGATCAAGCGGGCTAAGGCGTACTGATCCTGGACGGAAAGCCGGATATAAGAGGAAGGCACAACATAAATAAGGCGGTCTATGCGGGAGCCGGTACTCTGACCGATGATTGGACCATTGGTTTCAAAAACGACATGATCGTCAGAGATATTAGCCGGATAGAAGCGTAATTCGCCGGTACCGATAATACGGACCTGAAAAGGGCGGCACTGGACGATATTAATTCGGTAGGAGGTATCATCCTGGACATTGACGGTAAACTCGATATCGACAGGACTGTCATACGCGTTCTGAAGGCTGGCGAGCATTTCGCGGATATCGGCAATAAAGGGGGTATGAGAAAAGAGGTTATCAAAGGTCAGTTTCCAGGCCGAGACATTAGACAGGTTGAGAGAGCGGGCCTGCGTTTCTATGGCCTGGTCATGAGAGACGAACAACTGCAGATGATTCGCGGGCATTTTGGCAAAGGCCTGGGCAACAGGATGTGAAAGCAAACCATTTTGATTCAGGTCGATGACATCAACATAATGCTGGGTATAACGGCGTTCATTTGTTGTTGACGGTTCGGGCTGGAGTGCAGGCGATGAGAGGGCGACCAGGCGAGTATAATCATCCTCGACTTGTTCAACGGCGTGGGTGCCCAGGCCGAAAGCCAGGCGGAGCAGGCCGGCATGAGGATCGATCCGATTATCCCAGACATAGGGATTGTAGGAGAAGCCCACGCCAGCGCAGGCGGGGAAGAAGAACGAGTCATAGAGGGTACCGGAAACGCGCTGAACGAGCAGGGCCATTTGCTCATCATGAAAGAGGAGGCCGTGATGGAGGCGGTACTGAAGAGCGTCTTCATTAAGCGTACTGGCATAAACGTGTTTGACGGCATTGAGGAAAGCGTCGAAGCGTTCTTCTATCGTGCCATGATTAGCCAGGAAAATACTTTCATATTTGCCCGAAAAGGCGTTGCCGTAATTATCTTCGAGCAAGCTGCTGGAGCGAACAATAATAGGAGACTGTCCGAAATACTCGAGCATTTCTCGGAACTGGTCTTTAATATATGGCAGGAACTCACCTGAGCGGATGCGGTCCTGGGCGACGCGGGCACGTTCAAGAATACCGGGAAAGGCACCGGTTTTGCGGCGCAGCCACCAGCAATCATTTTGAATTATATAGGTATAGAACACATCCGAACCGATATAGAACGAGTCGTGTGGTTCAAGGGTGGATGCCCATTTAGGATTGGTTTGACGCAGGATAGCATGGGCCAGGAGCATACCGCGGGCTTTGCCGCCGATGAGGCCGGAGCCGATCAGGCGTTTCAAAATATCAATCAGCATTTCAAGCGTAAAATATTTACGGGCCAGGTTGATAAAAGGTTTTTCGCGCGTAATAATCATGCGCAGCAGGCGCTCGAAGTAAACCGTACCGTGTTCGGGCGGTTGTTCCCCGTTAGAGATAGCATCCAGAGCGAGCTGGGCTTCATAGAACGAACGGGTCCAGGAGCCGTGGCGGTGGATTGTAAAATCAAGCAGAGGACTGGGCTGGCTGGTATGAATATCAGAAATGATGGCACTGTTGGTAACCGGCAGAAAGCGGCCGTCATGCAAGGCATGCAGGGAGAACATTGTCGGTGAGTGGCGGTGATCGACTTTCTGAGGCTGTAGATACAGCACCTGCTGCTGGTGATAGGTTTCCATGATAATCTGGGCCGTGCTGAAGATGCAGTCCGTGGCGTGCTGAGAATGAGTTTTTTTTAACAGGGCGAAATAGGCCAGCGAGCCCAGTCTCAGAACATAAGGACAGATCACCAGGAAAAAATTGGCTAGCATCCGGTCACTGTACCAATCGTCTGCGAGTTGAGAAAGGCAGTCGAAAACGTACCAGGCGCTGCCACCGGACGGTTCGATCTCATCGACCATAGCGGTGACAAACTGTTCAAATCCGATTTTGGGATTAAGAGAGTGGACGGTAATGTCGGGCGAGGCGGAGAGTAAGGGCGGATGGGCGGCGAAGCGGAAATAATGCAGGTGAACACCACTCGCTGCGGCATGCGAGGCGAAGCGCTCAACAGCATCCTGATACACGGCAATATTATCAATTTGCCAGACCAGGTTATCGCCCGGCAGGAGCCCATGCAGAATTTCGTCCAGGCCGGGCATACCGGTAGACAAGAGAGGCGCGTCATGTATCATGTCAGCGTTCATAACATTGGTGTAAGCATTATAACGTAGATTGCGCGGGAGTGCAACACAATTTGTGTAATCAACGGTACTCTGTTATAATGCCTGCAAATATCTGTTATAAACCAACAACGCGCAGGACATGATATGACAAAAGGTTATATATCCGAATCGGGGCGTAAAACATACACGTTATGGACGATAATCTGGTCGGCAGTTGTGTTTTTTCTTCAGTTGATAATTCCCATGATTATTATTGGTATCACCGTGATGGTTAGTATGCTTTCCATGTTCAGTAATATGGAGGTATACACGTTCAACGCTGCGGCGCCATATCGAGACGGTATCGTAACAGTGCGGGACGGAATGCGGGGTTTCGGCCAGTTCGAAAAAGAACTTGTGGTGGTGTATCCCGACCGGACGGAACCTCTGTTTACGCTCCCGGACGGGAAAATATTTATCGAGCGTTATGAACAAGATATATGGTGTTTTACCAAACCGGTGCTGTACCATTATGACGGCCAGGACTGGCAGGTGGTTACCAACACGGTCAAATGGGAACCAATCGTTGATGTGCGGGCGATAGATGGGGGCATCATCGTGTGGACGCGGACGCCGGATGATGAGAATTGCTACTGGTCGTATTTTGCCGGCTGCTGGATTAAACTGCCGGAACGGCTGAGCGAATGGAAATCATATGATCAGCACGTGGAATGGGATGGAAAGAAGTATCACGTCGCCTGGGAAGACGGTGCGTTGTATTCGAGCTGTAACAGCACGGGAGCATGGAACGAAATAGGAGAAGTATCAAGGTCTGCGGCAGAAGACTGGACCGTGTGTTCACTCACGAGCGGGTTGTATGTAATCGCAATGCAACCCGGCAGAGATATGAAGCCGCTTGTTGCGCGCTACCGGGGAACGGGCTGGGAAAAACTGAAGGTTCCCGGCATGCCTGGTATCATCAGTTCGGCGGTTGCACTACCGGGCAGCAATGGCGTGAATATCGTCAGCAGCTTTATGCCCGGTACACTATCGTGGTATCGGTTTGATGGAACCTGCATTGAGCGGATCAGCCGGCAAGGCAGACCGTTTTTTCCTTCCTGGATGATAGGATTCTCAATGCTGGTTCAGGTGGCCGTAATGATATTTCCGCTGGCGCTGGTGTGGATAATCACCGTATTGATGCGGCGCTACCGAACCGCGGATTATATAGCGGAAACGGGAGACGTTTATTACGCGCCTCTCATACGCAGGGCGTTTGCGACAATGATGGATTACGCGATCGTTTGTGTGCCTTTATACAGTATACTGATAGTAATGGCAATCAAGTTCAATTTATTTGACTATGAGAAACTGATAAACAATTTCATGATTTTCCCGCTTATCATGGTAATGTGTCTGGCGATGTTCGTCCTGGGCATAGCGGTATTAGTGGTATGGTCGTTCCTGGAAGGCAGGTATGGCAGGACACCCGGCAAATGGCTGCTGGGTATTCGGGTTGTGAGTGCGGATACCCTCCGGCCGTGCGGATTCTGGCGGGCGCTGGCACGCAATTTTCTGCGGATCGTGGACGGCATGTTCAATTACATGATCGGGATTGTTATGATCGCCTTGAGCGAGCATCATCAGCGGATCGGTGATTTAGCTGCGGGAACAGTAGTGATCCGGGAAGAAAGGAGCGGTGGCAAGACGGGCTGACGGCAGATGGAGAAAGGCACCATATTGTAGGAAAGATAACATAATTCTACCGCAATGTATGAATTCTTACAAAATAAAAACAGGGAAAGTGTGTAACAGCAACAGAATGAGTACTATACCTGAAAGCATCAATAATTGGCATACAGATTGCTTTAGAGTAGGGAGTATAGTTAAGAAAGAAGGCTGTTCCAACCGAACGAGTGGGAACAGAGAGGTAATTAATTATGAGTGAGGAGAACTCTCAATGATTACATGCACCACACCCAAGGATGTACTGAAAGTAATTGAAAAGGAAGGAGTGAAAGTAATTGACCTTCGTTTCATGGATTTTCCGGGACTTTGGCAGCATTTCTCGGTGCCGCCCAAAGAACTTGAAGAAGAAACCTTCGAAAAAGGATTAGGTTTTGATGGCTCGAGCATCCGCGGCTGGCGGGTAATCAATGAATCGGACATGATCGTGAAGCCGGTACCCGAATCGGCATTTATCGATCCGTTTTCGAAGGCGAAGACGTTAGTATTGATCTGCAACATATGCGACCCGGTAACGGGTGAGGATTACACACGCGACCCGCGCAACATCGCGCGCAAGGCGGAAGCATATTTAAAAAGCACGGGCATTGCCGACACGGCCTTTTTCGGTCCCGAGGCGGAATTCTTCATATTTGACGATATCCGTTTTGACCAGAACGAACACAGCGGCTACTATTTCATTGATTCGGTGGAAGGACGCTGGAATACAGGGCGTGAAGAGAATCCCAACCTGGGATATAAACCGCGCTACAAAGAAGGCTATTTCCCGGTACCGCCGACAGACAGTCAGCAGGATTTGCGTAATGAAATGATGCTGCTGATGGAAGAGATCGGGATCGACGTAGAATGTCAGCATCATGAAGTCGCTACGGGTGGTCAGGCGGAAATAGACATGCGTTTTTCACCTTTGGTTAAGATGGCAGACAACCTGTTAAAATACAAGTACATCATCAAGAACACGGCAGTAAAGAATGGCAAAACAGTCACATTCATGCCCAAACCGCTGTTCAACGATAACGGCAGCGGCATGCACGTGCATGTTTCGCTGTGGAAAGGCGATCTGAACCTGTTTGCGGGCGACGGCTACGCGGGCATGTCGGAAATGGCTATGTACGCGATCGGGGGCATTCTCAAGCACGCTCCGGCGCTGCTGGCCCTGACAAATCCGACGACCAACAGTTACAAACGTCTGGTGCCGGGATTTGAAGCGCCGGTAAACCTGGCGTATTCGAGCCGCAACCGCAGCGCGGCGATCCGGATACCGATGTATTCGAATTCTCCCAAAGCCAAGCGGTTCGAGTTCCGTTGTCCGGATCCGAGTTGCAATCCGTACCTGGCATTTTCGGCTATCATGATGGCGGTATTGGACGGTATTCAGAACAAAATAGACCCGGGCAGTCCGCTTGACAAGGACATTTATGATCTTCCGCCGGAAGAGTTGGCCAAAGTGCCGCACACGCCTGGTTCATTACGCGATGCTCTTAAGGCCCTTGAAGCCGACCAGGACTTCCTGCTGAAGGGTGACGTTTTCACGCCGGACGTGATAGAAACCTGGATCAATTACAAATTAGAGCACGAGGTTAAAGCGCTTGACTTGCGTCCGCATCCGTGGGAATTCGCGTTATATTATGATATTTAACATCCTGATCACATGATGGATCAAATACACGGCGC
>CAZCLS010000114.1:3905-9453 GCA_964499565.1 uncultured bacterium | reverse complement strand
CCGTGCCTGCGCCAGCAATCAAGCGCTCCGCTGATAAGTTTATCCGTGATAAACTCATTGAATCGACTTGCTACAATGCCTAAACGCATTCCTTTTGCGTCAAGCATACCTTCTACAACAGCAGGTCCATGTGCCATAGGTCAACTCCCGTTACAAATTATGAGCTGCGTATGAAAAAACCATATCACAGCATATGTCCCATCTTCTTAGATTTTGTTTCCAGGTATCTTTTGTTGTGCGGATTCGGCTCAATTCTTATCGGAATCCGTTCAACAATTTCTATGCCGTATCCTTCCAGTCCAACAATTTTGCGCGGATTATTAGTCAAAAGACGAATTTTACCCAAACCAAGTAATGTAAGTATTTGAGCACCATAGCCATAGTCGCGAAGATCAGGTGCAAATCCAAGCTTTACGTTTGCTTCCACCGTGTCAGCACCGCTGTCCTGAAGATGATACGCGCGCAATTTGGCCGGAAGGCCAATACCACGTCCTTCCTGCCTCATATACAGTAATACGCCCCTTTTTTCCTTTGAAATCATTTGCAGCGCGGCATCGAGTTGAGCGCCGCAATCACAGCGTAAAGAATGTAAAGCATCGCCGGTTAAGCATTCAGAATGAACCCTGACAAGAACCGGTTCGCCGGTGCTAATATCTCCCATTACGAGAGCGAGGTGATGCTGGTCTTCAACGGATGATTCAAACAAATGAAGAGTAAAGTTTCCGAAGTGAGTCGGGAAATCAACTTTAACTTCATCATTGAGAAGGCATTCATATCGGCGCCTGTATTGAATAAGCTGGGCAATTGTAAAAATTTTCAAGTTAAACTTAGCAGCAATTTTTTCCAGGTCTGGCATGCGTGCCATCGAACCATCTTCATTCAGAATTTCGCAAAGAACGCCGATTGGTTTTCCACCAGTAAGTCGGGCAAGATCCATAGATGCTTCAGTGTGTCCGCTGCGATGAAGGACACCGCCTGTCGCGGCGCGAAGCGGAAAAATATGGCCGGGAATTGTGAATGTTTCCCGTACTGCGTCATCAGCCGCAAAGCAGCGGATTGTTTCGCAACGGTCATGGGCTGAAATGCCTGTGGTCGTGGCAGTTTTAGCGTCTATCGACACAGTAAACGGAGTGCCCATTTTCGAGGTGTTGTTGGATGTCATCATTGGCAAACCAACAGAATCAATTTTTTCCCCGGTGGCAGAAATACAGAGAAGGCCTCGTCCGTGGGTAATCATAAAATTTATTGAATCGGACGTAACATGTTCGGCAGCCATGATAAAATCGCCTTCATTCTCGCGATTTTCGTCATCGGTAATTATCAGCATGCCGCCGGAACGAATAATGGCGATAGCCTCTTCAGGAGTAGCAAACACGGAATCATTCATAGCATACTATACAGGTAAAATCCTTATATTTTTTCATCAGTATAATCACTGAGATCGCCTTTCATCATTTTTCTGAGAGCGGCGGGATCGATATTCATATTTTTAATCTGATCGACAATTTTATTATTATCTATCCGAATAATGATTTTACCGTTTTCAAACCAACAGTCAATAACATTCAAATGTTCCATAATAGCCTGACCCATAATCCGGTAATTTGCATACTGGCGGAGCAATGGAATTCGACGAACGTCATAATACAATTTACCGTCTTTTTCCATAACGCCGGTAACCGGACCGATTTCCTTGGAAAAGGGAACATCTTTCAATTTCTTATCAGTAAAAGACAGCATTTGCATAAGAACGGTAGCCAGGGCTGATACAATGCAGGCATACGAGGCTTGGTCCCGCAGAAAATCGAAAGGAGAATCAGGTTCGAAAACAAACGAGCGTTTGTGAGATGTCCAAATGAGCTCGCTGAATGTAAAAACACGTTTGATGGACTGCCGATCGTCTTTAAAAGAAACCTTGATATGAAATCCGTCTCTGGCAACATCAACTTTTGCAGATTTTACACCTTCCAGGGTTTCTACATGTGAATCAATCATTTTATTGATTTTTCGCTGCGATACCGGTAATTTAAGGTCTCGCATACGCTCCAGGACTTTATCCATAGTAACGTCCCGGGCTTTATTTTTCATTGAACTGAATAGAGAGCCAATTCCCATACGTTTAATTAACCAGGTTTAATTATCAGGTAGTGCTACAAAGTAATAAAACGATATCTCACATAGTAATTCACTATTCACGAAATTATAACAAGGTTGTCATATGAAGTCAAGAAAATTAGAAATCAAGGAAACAGGACTGCCGTGTCGGCGCTGTTATTTATGCCGGAATACGTTCCTGCGATGAAAATACAAAAGGAGTATTCCGGGCAGTATGAAGGCCGGTTCAGGAACGAAAAGAATATCATTGCCGACAGGCTGGGTGCCTGTGACAGCCCTGGTAACAGGTATTATTTGTGAAGTGCCACGCGAGGCAAGAGTGATATATTGGCACCCGCCGGGAACTCTGACACAAAAATAACCGGAAGGAGAAATAGAAGCAGTAGTAGTCCTTTTCAAAGAATCAGCAGCTATGATAGTGTTTTGAGGATCAGTTGGAATCTCAATAATGCCATTAGTAAGAATACTGCCGGATACCATGTCTACGACCTTGCCATAGAGATATGTATCGCCGCCATCGATATATACATTGATATTTCCTCCGGTTCCGGTATTATAATAAATATTGCGAGTCGGAGCATATCCGTCGGCTTCAGTTAATAATATATGGGTTGGATACTGAGATATATGCGTTGAAGTAAGCGGTAAATTATTAAAAGTAAAGAAACCGTTTTCATCGGCAGTTACTTGTACATCACCAAACCAGACATGTGCATTACCGACAGGCAGGCCTGTTCCGGACGATCTAACCGTGCCGTTAAGGGTGATAGTTACATTTGTTTGTTTTAAGGTATACAAGGCGTTAACCATACCGAAATTCACCAGAGAAGGAGATAATGGCACGCATAGTGAAGACCAGCCGGTGCGATTGAAAATCAGATAATAGGTGGCATGCTTAGTGTCATCAATTGGCCATGATTTTGGCAGGTTGCCGAACGAAAAGCCCCCGGCTTTGTTGCATTGGCCATATATGCGTGAATTGTGGATAATCAGTGTAGCCGAAGAGAAAGGAATACCATTATTAATATTGGCTTCGTCAACTAGTTGACCCGCAAATGGATACAATGTTACCGGGAATTCAAACGTAGGGTGTGGTATAAGAGTGGGCGTTATTGTTGTATTAAATGTATAGTTTGATATTTCGTGTTCAATACCATTCAATGAACGCTGCAGTTCGACAAAGCAGTCTGAATTAACCGGACGGTCAAGATATAACCAGCCGTCAATATCTGAGCGGGTAGTAACGATGTCGTCTTGAATGCCGTAAGCATTTGTATTGGCGGAATTAAGGGTCGGATAAGCGCCCCATACAGGCACGGGGGATTGAAATCCTTGAGCAACTACCTGGCACCGTATGCCGGGAACAATAATAAATATATCAGCAGAAGAACTCTGATAAGGACCGTTGTAGCCGATGGCATAAAAGTGATATACACCAGGTTCACGTAATATATCAAATGTCAGCACTTCGTTAGTGGTATCCGATGCGGCAATCAAATTATCAACGGGATTATGTGGATTTTCCCGCCATTCGATATACAACGGCCCATTATATCCTGCCGGTTTAAGTGTCCGAGCTCGAATAGTTATATTAGAACCTGGTAAACGAAGCATTGAAACGGAGTGAAATGATGCCCAGGCAGACCATACTCCGTTGGTGAGAAAAGCCAGTTCAATGTCGGGCGGTTCATTTGTCGACACAATCTGAGCGATACCGCGACCGCCCAGCGGACCGTTATACGTTCCCGCGGCACCTGTCCAGGTATCCGAAACCACACAAATAATATAAGGACTTTGAAATTCAGTAATAACAAATGTTGCTGTCGGAGAAGATGATAACGGTGTGAAATCACCATAAGGCGGATTGAATTGCCAGCTGTATACTAGTTTTTCGTGGGGAGCGGGATCAAACCCGGTAGCAACGACTGTTACTGTTGCGCCGTTATAACCATAATACGGGCCCCCGGCGTTTACACGCGGAGGGGAATTCCAAACCTGAAAATCTTTGCGTGTGTCTATTGATTCACGTTTATGTTCGTCTTTTGAAATAAGTGAAATTGAGATAGCCTTAGGAGTATCAAAGATTATTTCCCCCGATGGGCCAGCTAAGAACGACTGTACTTCTACCGAGGCGTTGGTAGTGAGATTGGTAACCCAGAAATAATTTCCAAGCCAGCTTTGTGATTGTCGGGAGCTGATTTGATAAGGAACTCCAGCATAAGCACGGTCATCGGCTGATATAACAGGATACGTGCCATTCTGCCCTGGCAACAAGGTAGAGATAACAGTTGCTGTTTTAGATGATGCGCCTTGCGTCACAAATACAAAACCGGTATATGTTCCTGATTCAGGCAAGCGTTCCCGATGAATAGAAATCGGAATAGAACTAAATGAAAGCTGTGAAATAAATCCATTAGTGATATGAAGATCGAACCATGGGAGATTGCTTCCATATGTCGAGGAAGCGTTCCAGGAGAATGTTCCGCTTTCAGTAGTTTTAATTGTGAGCGTCGATGTAAGATTGGTTGAACCGGTATCAAGGGAAGAGGGAATAACGGTAAAGTCAGCATATGTGGATACACTGACAAGTGAGCTGAAGAAAAAAATAATTACTGCGTGTGTTATCATTTACATGTTCCATTCACCCAGAATTATAAAACTCGACCAAAAAAAAGGATGCGTGAATTTCCGACTATGTAAAAGGGATTTTTTGGCATTATTTAGCGCTGAAATATAGTGGGATGAGTCGTAAGGGTTCAGAATGTTAGCATAAAATTTTGTCATTAATTGATACGTGCTTTTATCTTCTATATTCCACAACGCAACGGTCAACCGCGGGGTACCGGCATAAAAAAATGCCTGTGCAAAACCTGACAATCCCTCGCTCCGACTATCTTTGTCAATAGCGCCAGTCTGACATGCCGATAACGTAACCATATCTGCTTGTAATTTCAACCCGAAAATTTCACTCATCTTTAAAAACCCGTCATTCTGGGAATCACCATAAATGGAAAGAACCAGACAAGGTTCAGTAATACCAGAAATATAGCCGGGGAGTATGCCGTGGGTTGCGAAATGAACAAAGCGGGCGTTATGTAATTCATTAGATATGCTTAATTTTTTTAATATAGTTTCGTTCGCATCGGGACCGAGAAGTGAGTTGACGGAATAGTGGTTCTTTTGTAATAGTTCTGAAATGGATTCAACTTCTTTTCTAGTTGAAGGCAAAGGAACAATTAACGCAAGATCATTCTGATTAATGCCGAAAATGCGTGTAACAAGCTTCTTTTCCGGCATGTGTGATTGAATTGAATGGATAGCATCCTTTACACCGGAATTTAAATCATATACTTGTTTAATACCACGTATGTCAGTTGCTTGTTGAGCTTGAGAAACGGTGTATAATGGATCGCCGAAAAAGCAACCTGACGGC
>CAZCLS010000114.1:0-3805 GCA_964499565.1 uncultured bacterium | reverse complement strand
GAGCACAATGTTCTCTGATACGCTCTGAATCGATGAGAATACAATTCACCACCGGCATACAATGACGCATTTTCATAATTATTTAATGCATTTTCATAATAATTGACAGCATCGAAGTGCCTTCCCATCAAACTATACAAACGGGCCAATTGCTGCATAGTTTCGACCGTAAGGGGGTGCGAAACGCCTAAAAAATCTTTTCGTATACTCAGAGAACGCATGTATGCAGATTCGGCTGAGATATAATTGGTCATCTGCATAAACGAGTTACCAATATTGTGTAATACTGAAGCAACCTGCAGATGATTAGTTCCAAAAAAATTAGTAAAAAGTAAATAGGCGGTTTGATGATGTATTAATGCGGAGGAATATAGTTTAGCGGCATAATCTACTTCACCTAGATTGTTGTAACAGACAGCAATATCAGGATGATTGGTACCGAAGGCATGTGTTAAAACCTGTAAAGCCAGAGAAAAATAGCGGGTTGCTTTTTCATATTTATTTTGATAAGAAAACAATCGAGCCATGTTGTTATACGTGTGGCCCACGGTTGGATGATCAGACCCTAGCACGGCAAGCCTGATGCCTAAAATGTTGTCATAAAACAGTTCCGCTGCTTGATAATCACCTTTAATTCGATATAAAACAGCCAGATCATTTAACAATCCCGCGCAACGAATATGGTCGGGACCGAACAGGTTAGTATAAATCGTATACGCTTTATAATAACAGGATTCTGCATCGGAATACAATGCCTGAGAGGTATATAGCCCTCCAATATTTTTGTAGACGCCGGCAGCATGCCGGCTGGTTAAACCAGTTGAATTTGTATAGAGAGTTAATGCTTCCAGATATAAATCTTTTGCAGTATAGAAAGCACCTTTGTCATGTTCAAGAATTGCCAGATCATTAAATACTGCAGCTGATTCTTCCTGTAAGCCGGCTGTTGAATTTGTCAGCATATCAAGAATGCATCTGTATTGTATTTCAGCTTCCCCATACCGGCCTGTTTCACGTAATAAAAAAGCCGAATTGTTACGCAAAACAGATTCAAGAGCTACATTAGATGAATTGACAGCTGCTAATCTTATACCTTCAAGAAATGCTTCTTCTGCACGTTGATATTTTCCCTCAAGACGATATACCTCACCCAGATTATTCAGAGAATGAATTACAGGAGAATTGTTGGAAGGGTATGCAGCGCGCCGCAACCGCAATGAGGCAACATGAGATGATTCAGCTTGTGCATAGGCGCCCAGAATACGGTATGCTTCACCAACATTATTCAAGCATTCCGCATAGGTAGGAGTATTGGTTAAGCCGAGATATTTGAAAACGGTAATAGTATTAGTGAATATGTGTATGGCATCCGCATAGCGCTCATTGCAATAATATAATGTTGCAAGCAGATGTGAAAGAAAGGCCGTATTCGAGCTGTAATTGCCAAACAACGATACGGAATACCATGTCGTTGTCTCGGCAATGGGAAGCGCTTCAGAATACATACCAGCCTCGCACATTTCTTGCAGACGGGCATTTAACAGATTAAAGCTCTTGAATGGGTCCGTGGTGGCCGCCAGGCTGTATAAAGAGCCGGCAAGAGAAAAAAAGCAGGTTATATATACTATTTTAATCATACGCAGGGTAATGAGATGCTGCGTAACATAACCACCAGGTATATTACGCAGCACAGTGTCAGCCAGTGATATACCGGGCACTATCTACGCAACAGCGCCAGCAGAATACCCAAACAGGAAACAATTAACATTCCCGGTTCGGGAACAGGCAAAATTATGTCTTTTTGCGTGTGAGCCGACAAATCGACAGTAATTTCCATATCTCCCTGGTTCGGAGATGAAACAATGTATGTACGGATTCCTTTGGCCATTGTAACATCATAATAACCTGCCCCGGTTGCCTTGATAATAGTGTTAGTCAGCGGTACATGCGAATACCGGTCCACAACATAGACACGAGCGTTCGTAATTACTTCTCCATCAGAATTATAAATCTGACCGAACACACTTACCTCACCGCCATTAATAGATAAGAGCAGGTTAGTATTGCCGGGAGTTAACGTAAGCGTTGAATGATATGTGTCAATGAAGCCATCTTTGAACATGCCAATGACATAGGAGCCATCGGGGATTTGACACGGGCCAAACATCCCATTACTATCAGATATAGCAGTCCAGCCGTTACCGAAATCAACCTGCACTCCTTCGACGGGCAATTCAGATAGTTCTGAAATAATAATGCCGTTGACACTTACAGAAGACTGAGAAGGTTCGAGAGCAATCAACTCACTGTTTTTATTCATATTCAAACGCAACTCAACGACTTTGCTTTTACAGCCTTCTTTCTGCACACGAACTTTATACAATTCGCCATCAATCGGCCATGTTTCCGGCAGCATGCCATAACCAAAAGATCCCGCGGCATTAGCATGAGCATAAGCAATATTACCTAGAATGGTTTCTATATTGGCATCCGGTAAACCAGCATAAGCGCCTGGCACACCGGTGACCACCTGACCCGCGAACACATAATAATTAGGAGTAAAATAGATGCTTTCGGTAGAAACGCCATCATTATCAATCATTATGGGAACCATTTTTTTATTTGATCTGCGTTCCAACGAAGCGATTTGATATCCGGTTCCTGAATCAACAAGGAACTGTCCCTGTAAATCTGTTCTGGATGAGTTGGGCAAGCGTGTAAATGAGTTAGTTACCTTAACATCGACACCCCACAAAGGAACTTTTGCAGCAAAGCCTTCGCATATCACTTCACCTTTCCAGCCGGGAACTTTAACGGTAATTGTAGCAGCCTGGCTCAGCAACTCACCATCAAAAACCACAAGGTAAAATGTGTAAATACCTGGTTGTGTTAATGGCATAGAGGTAATCCGGATATTGTGCTTGTGTTCTTCGGGAAGAACGGGCTTAGTGGGATTGTTCACATCTTCACGCCAATCGAAATAGAGTGTAGTGGAAGAATTGTCTGGATCATACGAACCTGAACCATCAAGGGTAACAGTATAACCTAAACCGGGCAAATTAGTTTCCGTGAGAGCTGTCCCGTCAATTACCGGATCGGCAATCGGAGGAATGTTTTCACCATCAATCATGACGGAAGCGGAATCAGACCCAACAGCATCATACGGATCACGAACCTGGCAGTTGACTATGAAAGTACCTTTAGACTGATAAGTAAAAGAAGCAGAAGCGCCATTGGTCCATCCCGTATCCCAGAAGCCATCGCTATCAAAATCCCAACGATACTCAAGAGAATCATATATTCCGGGATCGGTGCCTATCGCGGTAAAGACAACAGGATTCAAAGAAGAGCCCTGATAAGGCCCGCCGATTTCGACCGAAGGAGCGACATTGTATACCGTTAAGGTTGTACTGTCTGAAGCGGTTCTGGGAGGTGTGTTTGTATCCCGCACGGTTAGAACGACATCATAAGTACCGGGAATAAACGTGTCAGTATACTCGAAAGTAACATTATCTCTGCTGTAAGATGAGGCAAAGTCAAAGCCGACTTCCCATTTATACAAAAGGTCAATGCCTGACGAACCAGCGGCGCTGAATAAAGTGCCATCACCCTGCTGAGCGGAATAGGGGCCATTGGCTTCAGCAAGCATAGCGTTATCAGCAACAACGACACGTGCGGTGATTGTAACACTATCACCCACAGACGGTGAAATGCGAATAGTTCCATAATGAATGCCGTCTGATAAATATGATCTGTTGGCGGCTGCACTCACAGAAACAATGTTATTAGAAACAACTCCAGATAT
>CAZCLS010000113.1:0-9455 GCA_964499565.1 uncultured bacterium | reverse complement strand
CAAATAGGTGGAACCGGGAAATATCGGACGGATCGGACCGATCAGACGGATCGGTTCGATTAGGTTCTGATGAAACAGTTTTGCCGGGTGAAGGCGGAGCCAGCCTTCCACCTTTTTGCCCGCATGTCACACGCTGGTGGCCGGGGACGGTCGCTCCAGCAGGTAACACGAAACAATGTAACATAATGGAGGGTGGCTGGTCCAGTGGAATACTCCATTCCACGGACCGCAGTCCTCAGCCACCGATGGGAACGAGAAACGATCAGGCTTCTCGTAGCGATACTTTGAGTATCGAGTTCGAGCTTTAGCGTGGAGAAAAAGCAGCCTGATGCACGAATTCAGCATGCCCGAATGTAGCCGGGGTCATTGACCCCGGCCCGGACTCAGCGAGTCCGGCTACAGGTACTGCATGAATGTTGACGGCATACAGGGTACTGTGGATCAGTAGGACATGTCGGACACGTCAGACCAGTCAGACACGTCAGACCAGTCGGACACGTCAGATTCATCGCTTCGCTTTCCTGAAGAATATGATTCCAAGCAGGAATATCATCAGTATCCCGGCAGGCTCGGGTATGCCTTCACCGCGCACAGGTATAGTCGCGCCGCCACCGCCGCTGAACACCAGTGTGTCTTCGAACGTGCCAACGCTGTCCGGCTTGAACCAGACGGTATAAAACACGAAGTCCATTGACTGAACGGCGAAATTAGTAGAACCTTCCAGGTAGAACGGCTGATTTGGCGGTGCAATGCTGCCCCACAACACATCATTGCCAATATTCTCACAAATTATCACCGCTTCATTCGACTGACCAATCTCAGTGTCGGGAAACACCAGCATGGCAGGTGTAACCGCAAGTGTCGGCAGGGTATACCCGGTGAACAGACAGGTCTGACCGCCGGCACCGGTCAGGAACGTCAGATCGTCGAACGTGCCGGTGCCCGGTGATACGAAATAGGTCTGCAGGCTTTTTGATTCGAGTGAAGCCAGGATATAATTGGTATCTCCCATTATGCCGAATGGCGCGGCGACATCAAGCAGAGCGCCGGTAATCACGCCGAAGCCGGTATTTTTCACGACTAAGGGTACCATGGATGTGGCATTCACATACGCCCCGCCGAAATCAAGAACCGTTGGCGCGCTAAGCTGCGGTCCGTCGGCGATATGCATGGTTAATGGCAGCAGAGGAACGTCATTGACAAAATTGCCGTAAAAGGCGACACTGGCTGTATAGGTGCCTTTGTTCGAGACGATATTGGCATCGAAGACTACCTCGAACGAGCTGACTCCGCCGGCGGCAACAGTTCCCTGGTTGGTCGATGCGGTTGCCCAGGCCGGGGGCGGTTCGGTCGGCACAGCCATGCTGCCAACCTGGTTGGCAGCGAAAGCGCCGACATTGGTCGTGTTGCCCGTGGTCAGGTCGGCAATGCGCAGTTCCGGTCCGGCATCCTGATTGAATGCCGCCAGGTACAATATACCGCTCTCATAATCAAAATCCATGCCCTGGCCGAAATTGGCATTAAAACCGAGTGGGCCGATAATAGTGCCCGCGCCGGTATATTTATTAATGGATAACAGGCTGTCGTTGACAATATCATGGCCGTACATTTTTCCTTCGGCATTGATGGCGATGGCAATAATGCCGGGAGAGTTATCGATCGGGCCGATCAGGGTTGCTGTTCCGTCAACCGGGTCGATGCGATACAGTTCAGACCGGCCGACATCGGTGGCGCAAGCGTAAAGAGTGCCGTCCGGATCGGCGGCCATACCGGTCCAGGACAGTCCCGGTGACGGCAAAGACATGCCCAGAACGGTTACCACGGCATTGGTTGTAACAGTAACGAACTGGTTATTGTCTTTTATGGCATACAGGGTAGTGAGATCATACGGCATGAAGTCGGCGGCCCAGATAAATTCAGGACCGTAATTGCCGATATCCGTTTGCGTGCCGGGGGTGCTGGTGTAAAAGGAAAAGAGGGTGGTGTACTGTATTTCGGTACCGTACGCCAATACGCCGGAGCCGTTCATCACACTATTATTGGCTGTCGCTTGCGTAAAACTATCAGCTATATCCTGAGGCGGAGGACCGATGGAATGCGGCACTTCAGATGCCGGCAGCCTGCCGCTGAAGCGTGGCAGGTGTACTGGCTGCATTGGCGGCGGACTGGCGACAATGGATGTTACCGCACCAAAATCACTTATGCCAAAGTAATAAGCCACATCAAACGGCCCGGAGTTTGTTACGCTTACCGTGTTGGTAACCACATCGCCCACATGCATAACGTGTTCGATGTATGGGGGACCATAGGTCAGCAACGAGCCGACCAGCGAGAAGTCCTGCGCGATGGTCTGACCCTGCGCAGTGAAAGATATACCGCTTACCATGCCCGTCACATAGTTCCGGGCCGCTGCATAGGCGTCATACGTACCTAACGGAGCCAGTAACGTATAGGTGCCGTCATCAGCGGTTTGAACCGCCAGGTTGGTTGTACCATTCACACCGACAGTAGCCCGGGGAATTGGCTGACTGGAATGAGCTGCCGTAACGGTTCCGGTCAGAATGCCATGATTCAGATAACTGCCAAGTACTTGAAATCCGAGATCACTATACATCTGATACCAGTCACCAGCGAAATACTGCAGAGTCGGGCTGCCGCTGACAGGATTATCAGAATTGAGTATGAACCATCTGAAATTATTGTTCACGGATACCATCTGAACTGAGAACCAAAAGGTTCCGGGGCCGGTCTGAAAGGGAGTATCAAGTTCCAGTTGATAAAGGTAGTGATCAATCCCGGAGAAGTTTGTAAAAACAGTTTCACAGGCATAGCCGGAGTAATACCCCGAGTAGACAACCGAGCCCGGATGATCGAACCCGGCCACATCATTGCTGTGCTCATTCTGATAAAACCGGATTAAGAATCCAATCGCATCACCGCGCCGGCTGTTGAGATCATATACCCCGTGCCAGCGCAAACCCTCGATGCGGGTATCGACCGGAAGAGATATATCGTCGGCTGAGATAACAGGCAGTTCGGGAAAACTGTTACTATATAATTCAGATTCATACCAACCGAAACCATCCATGGTCTGTTCGTAAATGATGTCACCAGGTATCGTACGAGGTAATACGGTCAAATGGCCTGCTTTGGCGCTGTCATAGCCGTTGCTGCTGCCGTCTGTGTCGGCATACACCCAGCCGGCGGCGCCGATCTGGTATCGATACGCGACATCAAAATGTCCGGCAACACTGATCTGCGGGGTGGCTTCAAAGCTATCATACATGCCATCCGGGCCAGTGTATTCAGCCGGTTGCCAGAACCAGCTCGAATCTAAACCGGGAACAGTGCCGGGCCGGCCGAAACCGACCTGGGCTTCTATGCGGGCCGCCGGCCCGTCCGGGCCGGTCTGGCCGTCGATATACAGCAAACCCCTGAAAGTCGGCGTGTCCAGTGAACATACCACTACCGCGGAAGTGGGTGAAGCAAAGATGCCGTTATCTATGCCGAATTTATTGCCCTTCAGACATACATTGTCGATAAACGGTATGTGCGAATTGCTGCCGATATACACAAAGGCAAGATAGACCGGATTGGCACCCTGGTAAGACGACAGATCAAGTTTCCGGTTTACCCAGTTGAGCGATGAACCTCCGAGCTCAAGCAGTTCGACAAAATCACCGTCGGCCGGGTTGCGGCTGCCGTCAGATATAGCAACACCGGTATAATCATAGCCGGTATTGATGATGACAAATTCATCAAATGAGAGCTGGAGTTTTTCGGCAAATGGATCATTCAAATTAATTGCCGGGGAGACGAACCAGTTGGTGAAGGTGGCTGTGTAGGCCGGATGATACAAGCCCGGAGCAGGGTTGCCGATGCCGCCCTGCAGCCAGGGGAATATTGAACTGCCGAAGGCGTAATTGGTCCAGCCGTGCGGGAAGATGTCCCAGGTTTCGCAGGGCAGGGGATGCGATGTCCAGGTGCAAACGGTTACAATCCGCACCAGGCCCGTATATGTGTTGTCGCTGGAAACAAACTGCAGAGTCGAAGTAGACTGGTCCCCGGCATAGGAGCTTGACGGTACCTGCACCTGGATAATAAGCGAGGCACTGCCGTTATTTGTTAACACTCCCGTGGTTACGGGCCCGAGGGTCGACCAGGGATCATTGAAATACGAAATATTAAAATCCCGAGACGAACCGGTTTTGTTGATTGCCCGCAGCATATAATTCACACCGCTGCCCGGCAATCCTTCGTGTGTCTGATATAACGGGTCCAGCTCTATCCGGGGTACATCGTCGAATACCTGGACTTTATCAACGCACATGTCACTGGTGTAGCTCGAACCGGTGACGCCTCTGATCCTGATCATCACGTTCGGCGCTCCGGCATACGCGGACAGGTCAACTTCGGCTTTGCGCCAGGCCTGGGTTACCCAGGTCTGCTGCTCACCCGCCAACATCCAGATATTAGTCATGCCTGAACCATCATCGACATCAATGTACAATGTTCCCATGCTGCTGCCGTACATATGGTAATAGAACGTGAGCGCCGGTTTGGTCAGTGAGGAAAAATTGAAATCGGCATCCAGTGCGGCGGTATAATTCGGATTATTGCCTGAAGATTCGGTATAAATGTACCACAAACCGTCATATGCGCCCAGCGGACCGGTGCCGGACGAGGGAGTCTGCCCGGTGATACGGGTCCAGTCGAAGTCGTTGCCCGGATCGGCGGTCCACACGCCGAAGCTGCTTTCAAAACTTTCAGCATACGGAAAGGTTGTGACGGCGGCCGGTAAAGATAAGGAAAGTACAAAGGAAGCAACACAAGTCATCAGAGGAAGAGAGGGTTTCATGGCAATGCTCTCGCGGTGTTTATCGAAGACCGTTATTAAGGTTGATTTATTTAATTAGTATAGCATAATAGAGTAGATAGGACAAATCTACATGGTGGCCGGGGACGGCCACCTTCCAGCATGTAACACATAACAATGTAACGTAATGGAGGGTGGCTGTCCTGAGGCTGTCTCAAAACTAGATAAAATGTGGCCGACGGAGATTTCGGCTTTGCCGAAAGAGCCGGTGGATAATTAGAACTATCTGCATGTGGGCATGTTGCGTAATCCGCACTGTATAGCCGCGAACGCAAAGCAGTATAAAAAGTGGCTCGCGAACTAGTTTTGAGACAGCCTCTCCTCAGCCACTGATGGGAATGTGCAACGATCAGGCTTCTCGTAGCGATACTTTGAGTATCGAGTTCACGCTTTATCCCTGCGGGAAGTGTCACTGTGAGAAGGTAGCAAGGAACTAGTGCTTACAAGCAGGATCGGAACACAGGCACACTACAGTCAAAGACCTGACAGGTCAGCGTGATTGACACCTGCACGAATTCAGCAGGCCCGAATGTAGCGGGGTCGTTGACCGGACCGTACACCTGCACGAATTCAGCAGGCCTGAATGTAGCCGGGGTCGTTGACCCCGGACTGGACTCAGCGAGTCCGGCTACAGAAGCCGCATGAACGGTGACAACGTGGATCAGTCGGACAAGTCAGACACGTCCGACAGACGTAGCCTTTTTCCGCACAAGCATGCTGCTCAGCACTAACACTAACAGCACACTGCCGGGTTCAGGTATAGCGTCGCCGGTGATCGGCACTTCAACACCGCCGCCGCCCGTGAACACCAGTTTGTCAGTGAAGGTGCCCACATCTGTTGGCGTGAACCGGACTGTATAAAATGTGCTGTCCATTGCGGCAAGCGAGTAATCTCGTGTCCCGTCTAATGTGTAGGGCAGAGCCGGTCCGGACACACTGCCTTCCAGCACGCCGCCGCCAATATTCCGGCAGACAATTACCACTTCGCTGAAATTGCCAATCTCCGTTTCAGGAAATGTCAGCGAAGCCGGGATGGTCTTGATGGTTGGGAGTGTATAGCCGGTCAACTGAACCGTCGTGCCGCCCCCGCCAGTCAATGGTACCACCTGGGAGAAGGGTCCTGGTCCGGTCGGCGCGAAGAATGTCGCCAGATGTGTTGATTCGAGCGAAGCCAGTATGTAATTAGTATCTCCCTGCACACCAAACGGCGCGGTGATATTTTCGAGCTGCCCTGTAATAACACCAAATCCGATATTTTTCACTGGCAGGGGTAAGGTTTTTAAATCGTTGGCATACACGCCGCCGAAGTCAAGAACTGGCGGGGCGCTGATCATTGGCCCATCGGCTATATGCATGATTAACGGCATTTTCGGAGGTTTATTGACAAATGTGCCCGAAAATACCAATTCGGCATTATAGGTTCCGTAGTTTGATACGGCGTTTGCGTCGAAGATAACGTCAAACGTGCTGACTCCGCCGGCAGCAATCACTCCCTGGTTGGTCGATACATAAGCCCAGGCAGGGCTGTTCAATGTCGCGACCGCCATGCTGCCGATTTGGTTGACCGAAAACGCGCCGACATTAGTCGTATTGCCGGTGACCAGGTCCGCTATCCGCAGCTCGGGCTGGAACGTCCCGTTGTTGAACGCCGCCAGGTAGCAGATACCGCTTTCATAATCAAAATCCATGCCCTGGCCGTAGTTGGCATCGAATCCCAGGGAACCGACAATTGTTCCCGCGCCGGTCGTCTTGTTAATTGAAATCAGGCTGTCATTGGCAATATCATACCCGTATAGTTCACCTTGTGCGTTAATCGCGATGGCTATGCAGCCGGGTGAGTTGCTGATCGTGCCGATTAATGTCGGCGTACCGTCAGTTATGTCTATCGTATACAGTTCCGAGCGGCTGACACTGGTAGCGCTTGCGTACAGTGTGCCGTCCGGATCGCCGGCCATGCCGGTCCAGGACAGACCGGGAGATGGCAGGGATGTGCCGATAATAGTAAAACTGCCGTCAGAGGGATTAATAACGATAAAGTCGTTATTCTCAAATATGGCGTACAATTTACTAAGGTTAAATGGCAGGAAATCAGATGCCCAGATGTATTGGCTGTCGACTGTTCCTGCCACGCTGTTCGACCCTGGATTGCCGGTGTTGAAGGATATCAGATAATGGTTGGGAGCCTCCGTTGCAAATGCCGGAGCACCGCCGCCGGCCAGCAGCGTGCTGCTCATTAAAGAACGTGCCGGCTCTGCCGTGGCCGGGCTGAGAGGCGCTTGCGCGATTGACGGCGCAGCTGGCCCGCGCGGGAAGTTGCCATCACTGCGCGGCAGGTTAACCGGCAAACCGGGCACTGGTGATGGTGCGGGAGCAGGGAGCATGAACGGGCTGTCCGGCAGGGCGGCTATCCCGATCCGGATGCTTATATCCTTTGGTCCGGAGTTGGTGACGGTAACGGTATTGGTAACGATATCGGCCGGATGCATCACTTCCTCTATCAGCGGCGGACCGTAGGAAAGCAGAGAACCGACCAGAGTGAAATTCTCTTCACGGGTCTGACCCGATGTAGTGAATGACAAACCGTTGACTGTGCCGGTCAGATAGTTGGGATAGCTGGCATGGATATCATAGGTACCCAGCGGCAGCGGAAAGATATATGTGCCGTCCCGAAGGGTTCTGACCGACAGGTTGGTCGAGCCGACCGCTGCAACGGTTGCGTTATAGAGCGGTTCACCGTTATAATCGGAGGTGATCAATCCGGTCAGGATACCGCTGTTTGTATAGGAGCCGTACATTTCGATACCAAGATCCGCGCCCAGACTGAACCAGTTGCTTCCGAGCGAATAAAGGGCGGAACTTCCCGTAATCAACGATGGTGTTGTTTTAATGTACCAGGCTGATTCATTACTGATCGAAATCATTTGAATCGAGAACCAGTATTTCTGCCCGCGATTGAGATGGAACGGTGTGGATAGCGGCAGAGTATACTGATAATAAGCTCCGTCTTCCACCAGCATCGCGCAGGCCTTGGTATAATAGTAGTCTTTGACCAGAGCCGTTCCGGGATGATCAAAGCCGTTCATGGCATTGCTGCCTTCATTGGCATATATTCGCACAAAGAACCCGGGCATGTTTTCCCACTGGCTGCCGTCCTGGTATTGTCCCTGCCAGCGTAACGCGTGAATATCAGCGTCAACCGTCAGAATAACATCATCGGCCGGCATTAAACCTACCGCCGGATTTTCATTGCTGAATGCTGTAGCCGGAAATGTCCAGGCCGGCCCATCAAACGATTGTTCATACACCATGTATCCCGGTAGATCGGGCGGCAGGATCGACAGGTAGCCGGCCTTGGATGGATCATAGCCGTTGCTGTACCCGTCAATATCGGCATAAGCCCAGGAAGCGGCGCCGAACCGGAAGCGGTAGGCGACATCGAATACGCCGGCGACATCCGGTGTGGGTGTGGCGTCAAACGCGTCATAGATGCCGTCCGGCCCGGTGTATGCGGCCGGATACCACTGCCAGTCAAGCGTGTCACCGGGAATGCTGCCGGGCGTGCCGAATCCGACTTGAGCGGTAATATGCTCCGCCGGGCCGGCAGGTCCGGTCTGTCCGTCTATGTACAGGGTGCCTCTGAACGGCGGCAAGGCTTGGGAACACATCCCCACAGCAGAAGTGGGTGACACAAAAAACGCGTCGTTAATACCTATTTTTCTGCCCGCCACGCAGACATTGTCAATCACTATTTCATGAGCGTTGCTGCTGATGTACAGGAACGCGATATAGACCGGGTTCATGCCTTTATACGCTGTAATATCAACATTGCGGGATACCCAGTTGCCGGAATCGTCGTATAAATCGAGCAGTTCTACAAAATCACCGTCAGCCGGATTGGGACTTCCGCTGGAGATCAGGACAGCAGAATGATCATACGTTGCCGTGTTGAAAATTATTTCGTCAAATCTCAGGTTTATTGTTTCACCGAACGGATTGGACAAGTTGATTGCCGGGGATACAAACCAGTTCGTCAGGGGAGCCGGGTAGCGCGGATGATACAATCCCGGAGCCGGATTGCCGAATCCGATCTGCTGCCACTTGATTGCCGGTGAACCGAGTGCGTAGTTTGTCCAGCCGTCCGGGAAGACGTCCCAGGTTTCACACGGCAGCGGGTAATACGTCCAGGACGCTACGGTTACGATGACTGCCGTGCCGGTAAATGCCATGTCAGTTGATATAACCTGTACCGTTGAGGTGGCCTGGTCGCCGGCGATAACATCCGCGGGAACCTGAACCTGGACCGTTAGATCCTGACTGCCGTTGTTGGTTATAACGCCGGTTGTAACCGGACCGAGTGTATTCCAGGGATTATTAAAATAGGTAATCGCAAATCCGGTATCGCCGCCGGTTTTGTTTCCCAGGTTAATCTCATAATTTATGTTACCCCCTGGCAGGGCCGAACCTGACTGGTCGGCCGGATCGAGCTCTATACGCGGGATATCATCAAATACCTGGACTTTATCGACACACATATCGCTCGTAAATGAACTGCCGGTAATGCCGCGGATGCGGATCGTGA
>CAZCLS010000112.1:0-9459 GCA_964499565.1 uncultured bacterium | reverse complement strand
TCCGCTTGCATAAAACCTTCGTACCGACTATAATTAAGCCTGTATAAAAACCCATAGTTTCTCCGGGTGCATCCCGGTTTTCACTATACAGGAATATATCATGGCTTCCCGTTTGTCCGTTATCGCTTGCTTCATTTCCCTCGGCATTCTCCTGCTTGGAGTGATTGTCGTTCACAATCAATCTACTGCCGCTGCCGACGAACGCCGCATCATGCAGCAAACCATAGATGTCCAGCAATCCGCTCTACTCGGCTTGCAGTCTCATTTCCAGGAACTCAGCAATCAGTTAGCAGATCTACCCGAGATACCCTTCGGTAATGATGCTTTTTCTAACGATCCGTCTCTGAATACTGAAAATGCCGCCCAACCTGATATAGAACTCCTGCACAGTACCCTTTCCGATGTATGCGAATCCCTGTTCCGTCTCGAGTATATTGTCGACTCTTCCGGTCTCGACCGTACCGCCGGCCTTGAAGATGGCAATCCCATCGATATCGCTTCAGCCACTACCGCCGTTTCTCTTGTGCGCGCTAAAATCCAGGATCAGTTCTCCGCCGACCGTGAGGAGTATGGCGATATCATTGTCGATCTGTATACCCAGGCCCGTGCGCGCTGGGTTCCAAACGGTGATAATACCGCCCGCGAAGAAGCCTTCAAAACCTTGACCGAACAGTATCCCGAAGCCCATCTTACAGCCATGGTTACCGCTGAGCGCGCGATCGCCGCCGGATTGAACGGTAATGTTAAAGCCGTTGCCGATTATTATTCCATGCTGTCCGACAATCCTTATAGCGGTTCTGTGATCACTGAACGAGGCATCGAGCCGATGCCGGCTCTCGAATATTATCTTGCCCGCTGGTATATCTCAAAAAAACAGTATGCCAACGCTCAACCTCTGATTGAATCTCTGCAGCAGAATTTCTCCGGCGACAAAATCTTCAATATTGCCGCCGAAACCCGCTGGCAAAGCGGCAGTAGAGTCTTGCATAAACTCAATAACCTAAAACAAAAAACCGCAAAATCTGCTAAACCTTCCCAACCGAAAAATAAAAACAAAAAATGAATCATTCCTATCCTGTCGTTACTCTCAAACCACGTAAAGATCAGTCTCTGCTTCGTTTTCATCCCTGGGTGTTTTCCGGTGCCGTCGCTTCAATGCGCGATAATCCCCACGATGGCGATGTTGTCCGGGTCTGCTCTTCAAGTGGCGCCTGTCTCGGTGTGGGCCACTTCCAGTCCGCCGGTTCTATCCGCGTTCGTATGCTCGCGTTCGATGATTGTCCGGTTGACAATGAGTTCTGGCTTCAAAAAATTGCCGGGGCCCTTCAAACCCGCCGAATACTCGGACTTGTTAGTAATCCCGATACCAACGCCTGGCGCCTTATCCATGGAGAAGGGGACGGGCTGCCCGGCTTGATTATCGACTGGTATGACGGGAATGCCGTTATCCAACCCCATTCAAGCGGGATGTCACGCGCGGTGCCGGAAATTACAGCTACTCTTCAGCAACTATTCGGCGATTCCCTTCGTTCCGTCTCCCTGGCTGGCTCGACTGACCAATCACCCGATCTGCCCCAATCCTGTGAAATTTGTGAATACGGTCATCGCTTTATCGTCGACTGGCACCTTGGTCAGAAAACCGGTTTCTTCCTCGACCAGCGTGAAAACCGCCGGCTGTTTTCCAGGCTCTCCGCCGGGAAAACTGTTCTGAACGCTTTCAGCTATTCCGGCGGCTTCAGCATCTATGCCCTTAAAGCCGGCGCGGAGCTGGTCCACTCCCTCGACAGCTCCAAGCAAGCCCTGGCCTGGGCCGAACAGAATGTTTCCCTCAACAATTGCGATACTTCGCGCCACACCTGCATCCAGGCCGATGCGGTACAGTACCTCAAAAAACTCCCGCACCAGTACGATCTTATTGTCCTCGACCCGCCCGCCTTCGCCAAGCATCAGTCTGCGCGCCACAATGCTATCCAGGCCTATCGCCGTATTAATGCCTGCGCCATCAGCCAGATCGCCCCGGGCGGAATCATCTTTACTTTTTCCTGTTCACAAGCGGTGACTGAAGACTTGTTCCGTGGTGCTGTCCTGGCCGCCGGTATCGATGCCCGCCGCAACGTCAGAATCCTGCATCACCTTCACCAGGCCCCCGATCACCCGGTCTGCCTCTATCATCCCGAAGGCAACTACCTCAAAGGCCTGGTCCTCCAAATATCATAAAAGTAGCCGCCGTTTGTCCCAAAACGGTGGTCTACCCTGCAATCCCGTACCCTTAAGATAGTAAATTCCCCCGGTGTCGCTGGAATAACCACCCCCTGACCGGACTCACCGAGTCCGGCTACAGATGCTGCATGTTTTCTACAGAAAATTGTGGCCGCGGGAGAGCCCGTGGACTGTGCTGGCTTGTACCATAAGCCGATCAGGCTTCTCGTAGCGATACTTCAAGTATCGAGTTCCATCTCGTTAAACGCTACACACAAACTAACAAATCATAAAATACCTGCCACTCTTCCCATGAGACTATACTTTTTTGCTATACTATTTCCCATGTACTATTTCTTTCATTATTACTCGTAACGACCAAAAACCCGTATGGCCACCTCTCCCTTTCGTATGGACAATTCATATCTTGCTGTTTCAGACCATGTTCGTGACGCCCTGTTTGCCGGGCGGCCTGTTGTCGCCCTGGAATCAACGATCATTTCGCATGGTATGCCTTATCCTCAAAATGTTGAAACAGCTCTCTCTGTTGAACAAACCGTGCGGGATAATGGCGCTGTTCCCGCTACAATCGCCGTTATTAATGGCGTGCTGCGTGTTGGTCTGTCTGCTCAGGAGATTGAACACCTGGGTAAAACCGGTGGCAATGCCCTTAAAGTCAGCCGCAGGGATTTGCCGGTTGCTGTTGCCCGTAAACTGGATGGGGCTACTACCGTCGCGGCAACAATGATCGTGGCCGAGATGGCCGGGATTCATGTCTTCGCTACCGGCGGCATTGGCGGTGTGCATCGCGGCGCGCAGCACTCTTTTGATATTTCCGCCGATCTGCAGGAATTGGCGCGCACTAATGTCGCCGTGGTATCAGCCGGGCCGAAGGCGGTTCTCGATCTGCGCCTGACGATGGAATACCTGGAAACCCATGGCGTGCCGGTGATTGGCTACCAGACCGATGAACTGCCCGCCTTTTACACTCGTTCGAGTGGTATTACACTCTCCTGCCGCGCTGATACCCCGGCTGACATTGCTTGTATTCTGCATGCCAAATGGCAGATGGGATTGTCAGGCGGCGCCGTCATCGCTAATCCGGTTCCCGACCAATACCAGATGAATCCTGTTACCGTCAACGCGGTTATCGATGCCGCGCTGGAAGAGATGGCTGATTATGGCATCTACGGCAAGGATGCCACCCCGTTCCTGCTATCCAAAATCGCCGATTTAACTGACGGTGAAAGCCTTGCAACGAATATTCATCTAGTCAAAAATAACGCCGCCCTGGCCGCTTGTATCGCTGTAGCATATTGCCGTATAAGAGGCCCAATAGGGTCAGGCCTTGATTATTGACTTATTTGTCGGGTTTATGAGCGCGTATGGCGGCCGCGTTAATCGATGATGAAACGTTCGGTTGATGACGTCCGAAAACGGACCGGTCTGTCTTGAAACAGCCCGTAAACGCTATTTTCCGCCAGAACGCCATCAAACCTGTTCATCCGGCCACAATCACGAGGATAAACCAGGTGTAATTCTTCGCTAAAATTGTGACCCGTCACATTTTCGCCCCCCTCTTTCATCCCATCACGGATTTTGGGTTTCTCTTTATCCTTTTACTTGTGTTTCCTTTTTTGTTATAATTACCAAAATAGTGGGTTTTTCGTCTCACTGTTTCATGTTAATAGCATGTTGCTCCGCATACTACCCTTCACTGGTATATGCGGTTTTGTTTCCATAACATTTTACAGGAGATGCATATGGCTTCAGCCAGTAGGTATACATCAGTATCGTTTCCGGCAATAATTGCTTGTATAGTTATCACTATTTACTGTTTCAGTGCCTTAGCCACTACTGCTCTTCTCATCGATCCGAACGTGATCGTTTCCGTTGACCCGCAAGACCAGCTTGTGAATACTACGGTTTTTGACGTGCCAGCCAGCCGGCCTTTTGAAGTGACCGGTCTTACCAACGGGCCGGACCTTGATCTGGGTTGGAACGATTACCTTGATCTGCGCCTGCGGGTCCCGCGCGCATTCAAAGGCGATGTCGCCCTCCAATTCGGCACTTCCACCCGTCCCGGGTTCGGTAACGAGCGTGCCATCGGTGTTCCTGCCGCTATGCTGAAAAAAGATGGCAACTGGCATACCTATCGGCTTGACCTTAGCTTAGTCGTGCTGTGGCGCGACCGGTTGTCCGATCTTCGCTTTGCTCCGGAATTCGAACCCGGGAATATCAATATCCAAAAGGTTGCCGTTGGAGATATTCCTAATGATGTCTATCAGATTAATCGCGATATTAATACCTATAAAGATAAAGGCGAAACACTTGATGACTGCAGCTACATGGAATCAAAGCATGCCGTTACCTGGTGGTCGCCATTGTCGTTTTCGAATCATCCTAATTTTAATCCCGCTGTCGAAGCCCGCCGCGCCTTGCGCATGATTGAAGAAGCATACCAGGTCTATTGCAAAAAGCTCGGGTATACCGAACCATTCGAGGATACAACCGGCAAACGGCCCGGACGATTTAAAGTCAATCATACTACCTGGTATGACGGGTTCTGGATGGGCGCGCAGAACGGCTTCGCTTACTTCAATGTCGGCGCGGGCGGCTTGAAGGATGAGGGCTGGGGCAATCCTGTGCCGCACGAATTCGGTCATGTGATCCAAGGGCATCAAACCGGCATGCTCGTTGGTGGTCATTGGGAATCGCATGTGAATTTCATGCGCAATTATCGTAACCTCCATTATCGCGCCCTATTTGGTGATGGCCGCGGCACAGACATCGGTCCCGGCATGATTCTGCTCAGCAATTACCGCCAGGACCATTCCCGCCTGATTTATGCCGATTACCGGATTCACATGGCGCTGAATGATTTTTCGGCTCAGTTGGGGCTGACCAATCTGCTGGTCAAACTGTGTAATGTGGAGCCTAAAGACGATACAGTCTACAATAAAATCGCCGCGGCTCTGCCGCCGAATGCCGACTTGGCTGATGTGGTCGCCAATGGCATGCGGCACTGGCCATTTATTGATTTTCAGGACAGCGATGTGTATAAAAAAGCTCTCTGGGGAAATCCCGATGATAAAGCTGCCTTTAATCACCGTATCGGAGCAATGCTGATCCCCTCCCAGGACAAGCCGGGCTGGTGGCGTTGTCCTTTCGAACGCTCTCCTGAAAAATTCGCCTTCATGGTGCATGACCTTGTGCCTGCAAGCTCCAACATTACCGTTAGCTTGCGGGGATTTAATCTCGTAGCAGCAGACGCGGACTGGCGCTGGAGCTTGATCGCCCAAACCGATGACGGTTCTCTCCGCTACAGTGATATTTTCAAACCGGGCACATCTTCATTTCAGCTGAAGCCCGGCGAAACCAAAGTAAGCCTGGTAGTCGTGGCTACGCCTGAAAATACCTCGCTCGATTTGAGCAGTCTTGATAATACCAAGCCGGTTGACAAACACATTGACCGCCTGCGCTATCCCTATGAAGTTAAACTTACGGGCGTTGTGCCGGCGGTTGAAAGCCGGCGATATGATGCCGGCCTCGGCGCGGGCACACCGCATGAAAACGGTGGCGGATTTGTGGCTGAATCGGCGCAGGTAGCCGATAGCGCCTATGTCGGCCCGAACGCTCGTGTTCTCGGTAATGCCAAAATTTCAGATTCCGTTCGAATCGAAGATTATGCAGTGGTACAAGATAATGCCGTTATCAAAGATTCAGCCATGGTATCTGGATACGCCCTGGTAGCCGGCAACAGCGAGATCAGCGGTTCCGCCCGCGTGCGCGGACGGGCGGTAGTAGAAAATTCAAAAATTCTCGATTCGGCGATCGCCGAAGGATACTGCCAGGTGCAGGGCACAACGGTCAAGGATAACGCTATCGTGCGCGGCTGCTCGCATCCCTTTGGGGGCGAAATTACCGGCACCGCGATTTCGGACCATGATTATTCCATGGATTTTAATTTACATGATGGCGTTTACTTCAGCCACGTTCCCTGGGGCGGCTGGTATAATGACTACTATATCGCCACTCAGAAAAAACCGCGGGGACTGGTCGCGTCGTACCGCATTGAAGAACCACGCGGGGATGTCTGCTGGGACGAGTTCGGCGCCCAGCATGCTGTCCTGCGCGGCGAGCCAAAACGCGTGTTTGACAAAAATATGAACAGCCCGGTGTTGCGGCTGAATGGCAGCAATCAGTATATGGTCGTTGACCGCAATGTCTGTGATTTCCCTCAATCCACGATCAGTTTGTGGTGCCGGCCAGCTGATACCCGCGCGATGCCCTTAGTCTTTCTGGGAACCTCCGACAACCAGTACCTGCGCCTGGACATCTCCTCAAACGGCACGGTTGTCTGCTCGCTTGCCGATGGCGCTGAATCAGTCAAGAATCTAGTATCCGCAAAAGCGCTTGTTCCCGGCTCCTGGTCGCAGGTTGCTCTGACCCTGGATGGCTCGAATGCCATCTTGTACATTAACGGCTCGCAGCAGGCACAGGCCCCGGTCCGAATCGTTCCGGCTGATGTTCTCTCTCCAGGCGATTTTACCCGCCCCGACGCACTGTATGTCGGCCGCGACTGGAGCGGTAATCTCTTTCGTGGCTATCTCGAAGATATACGTTTTTATACCATCGCTCTGGCCCAGGATGCCATGCGTGCCGAAGGATTGCGCTGCGGGTCGATTCTGGGCCGGTTTTATGCCATGCAACCGTTCGATTTCAACAGTACCAACCTTACCGTTGAATCAGGTGTCCACAACGGCCGTGAACGTTTGATTGCATTTGATGTCAAGCTGCGCACATCGCCGGATGTCGATTTTTATGTTCCGGTTGTCGATTCAAGCGACCCGCGCGACCATGGCCGCCAGGGTTCAGGCATCGGATTTGATAACGGCGAAATTATCGTCAGACTGGACAAGCATGGTTTCTGGCGCACCGGCGTTACCGTCGACTGTGATACGTGGCACTCTATTGCTCTGACATTTGACGGCTCTAAATCCGAACTGACCGTCGATGGTAAATCCCGCGGCACTATTGATTACCAGGCCGCTGATGATGACATCGCCGGTCAGAACTACCGGATTGGCTATACTACTTCGGGTGATAAAACGTTTCATCTGGATGGCGAGGTTAAACAACTGGTTATTAGTGATTCAGTCAAAGGCTATCCTGGCCTGAAGAAAAGAAAAACGTCATGAGTGTTTGGCGGGCTGTACAAGAAAAGGATTTGCTGATTTTCGAAACGACCACGGTGCGGCTGTCATGGAAAATTAACGACCAGTCAATGAGCTTCATCGGTATGCACCGGGTAGCTGACGGTAAAGGCTTCTCCTTTGGTTCCGGTGCTCCTTTCTGGTCGCTCGATATCCGTGATCAACATGGTTATCGCTTTCCTGCTGACGGTACCGAATATTCTTCTTTTTCGTATCAGACCGGTGATTCCCTGGTCCTGAAATGGTCCGGTCTGGCTGAAGGTCATGTCGATGTTGTCCTGACATGCACAGCTGCCCAAATCCGGCCGCGCACATCATGGCGCATGCGCATTACCAACCGCAACAGCGCCCTGACCGTCTGGAACATTACCTTTCCCGCGTTGCCGGACGTTATCGGTCCGGCCGGATCGCATCATGATGATATTCTGATAACATCCGAAGGATTCGGCTGTGCGATTCCCGATCCTTCAGCTCAAAAACGCGACGCCGTCTGGTCCCGGTTCCGCTACCCGAACAATGTCGTCTCCATGCCGTATTGCGCACTGCAGAACAGTGGTGTCGGCTTGTATGTCGGCGCGCATGATCCCGCCTGCCTCCGCAAAGAATTTGCCTATACTCCCGCGGAAACCGGCAGCGGTACTCCCCTGGAAGGCCAGCCGGCGGAAAGTATCGGGTCTCAGCCCTTGAGCATTATGATTCCCGCGCCCGATTCCGGTCGCGCTCAACCCTCTGTCCAGCTCGACTATGATACCGTGCTGGCTCTGTTTGAGGGCGATTGGTATGACGCCGCCCTGCTGCAGCGCGACTGGGTCCAAACACTTCCGCGTGCCGCTGCAACAGTTGCCGGACGCACCGATATTCCCGCCTGGGCTAAAACCTTGCCCCTCTGGGTCCGTTGTGATGTTGCCCCTCATGCCGGCCGGACGGTCACTGATGATGACTATCGCCGCCTTGCTGATCTGCTGCTCTCATTTAAGAATGAGATGGACTGTGAACTCGGCGCGCATATGTATCAATGGCATACCCATCCGTTCGATTTAATCTATCCCGAGTATACACCGCGGCCCGGACTGAAAGGGTTTGTCGCTTCTCTTCAATCCAACGGCATTCATGCTATGCCTTATATTAACGGCCGGATTTTCGATGTCGATGCGCTGTCCTGGGAAGCTGATAAAGCCCGCCAGTGGTCCTGCAAAGAGGCCGGAGCAAAATGTAATCCCCATGTTGAACGCGTTATTTTTGAAACATATGGCAGCGCTACTCCATTGGCGGTTATGTGCTCGGCAACAGAGTACTGGCAGGATAAAATCGCCTCTGTCGTCGAACGCTTAGTCAAAGAACTCGATGTCGATGCGGTCTATATCGACCAGATCGGCGCGGCCTGGTCGGAACTGTGCGCCGATCCCGCTCATGGCCATCAACTTCGTAATGGCAGCTGGTGGGTGGAAGGGTATTATACTATGATCCGAAAAATGCAGGAACGCCTGGCGGATGTCAATAAAACTGTTCTTCTGACTACCGAAAGCAATGCCGATCCCTATACGCATCTGCTTGGCATGCTGATGGTCAACAGCCATCGCAATTATATCGTACCGGCCTTTCCAACGGTCTACGGCAGCAGTGCCTACCTGTTCGGCCGTTCAGAACGTGTTACTAACCGGGACGCATTCCGTCTCATGACCTTTCAGAATGTTCTCTGGGGTTGTCAGCCCGGCTGGTTCGGCCTGGATGAAATCCGCCGGCTTATGTCCGCGGAGTATTCTGATGAATTAACGGTCGTAAAACGTTCTGCCGCCCTCTTTTCAAAAATCCAGCCGTTTGTCCATGGTGGATACATGTCCCGCCCGCCGCGCAACGAAGCTGATTCCGTACATAAAAATATTGTCTGGCAATTCGGCGGCACCTGGCCCGAAAAAGTTGATACTATCTGTACTGCCGCCTGGGAATTAGATGGACAGACTATTTCTGTCATTGCTAATACTCATTCAGCTGAACAAAAAGTGATTATTCCCTTTTCCGCACCTGACCCCGCTGTGTGGTGGAC